>JABFRY010000476.1 GCA_013140955.1 Acidobacteriota bacterium | reverse complement strand
GGCCTGATCCGGCGACGTCGCAGCGGCTCCCTCGGCGGCGGCTCCGGCTGCGGTGCCGCCCGCGGCAGGCGCCGCGCCAGCAGCCTCGTCCACCGTCAGCACGACGGTCCCGACCGAGATCTTCTGACCGGCCTTCACCCGCACGTCCTTGACGACCCCGGCCACCGACGACGGCACCTCGATGGTCGCCTTGTCGGTCTCGAGCTCCAGCACGGGCTGCTCGCGGGCGATGGTATCCCCCACCTTGACGAGCACGCGAGTCACGTCGCCCGAGGCGATGTTCTCGCCGAGTTCCGGTACTTTGAATTCGGTCACTGCACGTCCTGTCGATGACGGGAAGCCCCGGCTACGAAATCGCCGGGTTGGGCTTCTCCGGGTTGATGCCAAGGTCCGTGATCGCCTGCTGGACCACCTTGGTGTCGAGCGCGCCCTCACGGGCCAGGGCGCCGAGCGTTGCCAGCACGATGAACCTGGCGTCCACCTCGAAGAAGTCCCGCAGGGCGGAACGGCCTTCGCTGCGCCCGAAGCCGTCGGTGCCAAGCGAGGTGAGCGTCCTCGGCAGCCAGCGGTCGATGGCGTCCGGCAGTGCCTTGACGTAGTCGGAGGCGGCCACGATCACCCCGTCGGTGTCCGCGAAGCACTGCGTGACGTAGGGCACGCGCGCCGGCTCGGTGGGATGCAGCCGGTTCCAGCGTTCCGCGGCGTGCCCGTCCCGGTACAGTTCCTGGTAGCTGGTGACGCTCCAGACGTCGGCCGACACGCCGTACTTCTCCGCCAGGATCTCCTGCGCCTTGAGCACCTCGAGCAGGATGGCGCCGCTGCCCAGCAACTGGGCACGTCCCTTGGGCTTCTTGATCGACGAGCGACGCAGACGATACACGCCCTTCAGGATGCCGTCTCGCGCCCCCTCGGGCATGGGCAGCATCTCGTACTGCTCGTTCATCACGGTGATGTAGTAGAAGACGCTCTCGCCGTCCTTGTACATCCGCCGGATGCCGTCCTCGATGATCACCGCGATCTCGTACGCGAACGCCGGATCGTAGGAATGGAGGTTGGGCACCGCGAGGGAGAAGAGGTGGCTGTGGCCGTCCTGGTGCTGCAGGCCCTCACCCGCCAGGGTGGTCCGCCCGGCGGTGCCTCCGAGCATGAACCCACGCGTCCTCGAGTCGGCCGCAGCCCACACCAGGTCGCCGATGCGCTGCATCCCGAACATCGAGTAGTAGATGAAGAAGGGGATCGTGTTGATCGCATGGGTGGCGTAGGCCGTGCCCGCCGCGATGAACGACGACATCGACCCGGCTTCGGTGATGCCCTCCTCGAGGATCTGCCCGTCGGTCGCCTCCTTGTAGTACAGGAGCGTATCCATGTCGACCGGATCGTAGAGCTGGCCGACGTGCGAGTAGATGCCGACCTGCCGGAAGAGCGACTCCATGCCGAAGGTCCGCGCCTCGTCGGGCACGATCGGGACCACGAGCTTGCCGATCTCCGGGTCGCGCAGCAGCTTGGCCAGCATGCGCACGAACGCCATCGTGGTGGACACCTTGCGGCCATCGGTGCCCTTGGCAAACTCCGTGAACAGTTCGGGCAGCGTCTCGGCCGTGATGGGCTCGGCCTGCACCAGGCGGGTCGGGACGAATCCCTTGAGCTGCCGCCGCCGCTCCAGCATGTAGGACACCTCGGGGCTGTTCTCCGAGGGGCGGTAGAAGGGCGCCTTGGCCACGTCCTCGTCGCGGATCGGCACGCCGAAGCGGGTCCTGAAAGCGCGCAGCTCGTCTTCGTTGAGCTTCTTCTGCTGGTGCGTGATGTTCTTGCCTTCGCCGGCCTCGCCGATGCCGTAGCCCTTGATGGTGCGCGCCAGGATCACCGTGGGCTGGCCGCGGTGCTCGACGGCCGCCTTGTAGGCGGAGTACACCTTCATGGGGTCGTGACCGCCGAGCGTGAGCTTCTTGAGCTGCTCGTCCGACAGGTGGCTGACCATGTCGAGCAGTCGCGGATCCGCACCCCAGAAGTGCTGGCGCACGTAGGCGCCCGATTCCACGGCGTATTTCTGGTACTCCCCGTCGACGACCTCTCCCATCCGCTTGACGAGCAGGCCCTCGGTGTCCTTTTCGAGCAGCGCGTCCCACTCGCTGCCCCAGATCACCTTGATGACGTTCCACCCGGCGCCCCGGAAGGCCGCTTCGAGTTCCTGGATGATCTGGCCGTTGCCCCGGACGGGGCCGTCGAGACGCTGGAGGTTGCAGTTGATGACGAAGATCAGGTTGTCGAGCTTCTCGCGGGACGCGAGCGTGATGGCGCCGAGCGTCTCGGGCTCGTCGGTCTCGCCGTCACCCAGGAACGCCCACACCTTCGAGTCGGACCGCTTCTTCAGCCCGCGGTCCTCCAGGTAGTGCATGAACCTGGCCTGGTAGATGGCGCAGATCGGGCCGAGACCCATCGACACCGTGGGGAACTCCCAGAACTCGGGCATCAGCCACGGATGGGGATACGACGACAGCCCGCCGCCCTCGGCCAGCTCGCGCCGGAAGTTCTGGAGCTTGTCCGCGCCGATGCGCCCTTCCACGAAGGCCCTGGCGTAGATGCCGGGGGCCGCGTGGCCCTGGAAGTAGATGATGTCCCCGTCGTGGTCGTCGCCCTTGCCCTTGAAAAAGTGGTTGAACCCCACCTCGTAGAGGGTGGCCGCCGACGCGTAGGTCGAGATGTGACCGCCGATGCCGTCCTCGGCCTTGTTGGCCTTGACGACCATGGCCAGGGCGTTCCAGCGGACCAGGCTCTTGATGCGGCGCTCGATCTCCCGGCTTCCGGGAAAGGGCGGCTGCTCGTTCGCCTGTATGGTGTTGATATAGGGGGTGTTGGCCGTAAACGGCTGCTTCACGCCACTGCGGCGGGCATGCTCGCTCAGGATCTGCAGCAGGCGGCTGACCCGCGACGGACCTCCGTGCTGAAGCACGTAATCCAGCGACTCGAGCCATTCGTGGGTTTCCAGGGCCTCGAGCTCGGCGGCGTCCTTCGGTGCTGAATTGCGCATGTGCCCTCTAGAATGTGGGAGACAAAACACTTAATTGTAATGCCTCGATAAGCGGATGAAACCCGTTTCGCCAGATCTTCCCCTCGCGACCGACACGACGGTCGGCCCGGTGACGCGGCCCACCGCCCTGGCACACGTCCACCACACGGTTGTTTCGTGCAAACAGTGTCCGCGCTTGAGGGCCTACTGCACGCAGGTCGCCCGCGAGAAGAAGCGTGCACACCGGGACGAGACCTACTGGGGCAAGCCCGTCCCGGGTTTCGGCGACCCGGACGCGAGGGTCCTGCTGGTGGGTCTCGCGCCCGCGGCCCACGGCGCGAACCGGACAGGACGGGTCTTCACCGGCGATGGCTCGGGCGACTTCCTGATGGCGGCGCTGCACCGCACGGGCTTCGCCAGCATCCCCACGTCGCAGCGCGCGGACGACGGGCTGCGGCTGGACGGCGCCTACATCCTCGCGGCGGTCCGCTGTGCCCCGCCCGACAACATGCCGTCGCCCGACGAGCGCGCGCGGTGCCTCGTGCACCTCGACGCGGAGACCCGCGCGCTCCCGCACGTGCGCGTCGTGGTGGCGCTCGGGAAAGTGGCCTTCGATGCCTGGCTGCAGCTGCTCCAGCACCGCGGGACCCGGATACGGCCCAAGCCGGTGTTCGGCCACGGCGTGACGGTGCGCCTCCCGGGACCGGCGGGCTGCGTGCTGCTCGGCTGCTATCATCCCAGCCGGCAGAACACGAACACGGGCACGCTCACGCCGCCCATGATGACCACGGTCTTCCGCCGGGCCAGGCGGCTCGCCGGGCTGCGAACGACCTGACCCGGCAGCGGTCGCCGCGCGGTGCCCGGCGCGCAGCTCCGGGGCCACACCAGCGCCATCCGGCGCACGGCCGGGAACCGGACGACCACACGGGTCGCCGGAACAATGAGGAGATGACTGATGAAACCACTGACCCTGGCGGCCTGTGCCGTCATCATCGGAGCGGGACTGGGTGCCGGCACGGCCAGCGCCCAGCAGGCCCCGGCCCAGCCGGCGCCCTTCAGCGTGGGGAACCCGCTCGGGCTGCCCATCGCGCCCGGTGACGGCACGTTCGCACCGATGTCGGGCAACGTGAAGGTCTACGGGGCCATCTACTCGGCGGAGAGCTGCTCGTACGATCCTGACCGCGGGGTGATCGTGGTCCCCAACCGGGGCGTCGGGCAGAACGTCCAGACCAACAACGGCTGGGTCTCGTTCATCAACCACGACGGCTCGGTGCACACGGCGCGCTGGATCGGCCTGCAGAATCCCGGCGCTCAGCGGGCGAATCTGAACCCGCCGCTGGTGCTCAACGAGCCCCTGGGCAGCGACGTGGCGCGGGGCATGTTCTACGTGGCCGATCGCGACGGGGGCACGTCGCCGACCGACCCGTCGGTGTCGGTCGTGCGCTGGTTCGATCTGCGCACGGGCAGGCCTGCCGGCCAGGTGCGTGTTGCCGACTCCACCGGCTTCAACGACATCGCGGTGACGAGCGACGGCACGATCTACGCGACCCAGACCGGGGCGGGCGACCCCAATCCGGATCCCTCGAGCTGGCACCTGTGGCGCATCGCCAGCAACGGCGAGGCAACGATCCTCGTGCAAGGGGCTCCACTCCGCCAGCCCAACGGCGTCGCGCTCGACCCGCAGGGCAACATCGTCGTGGTCAACATCGGCAACGACGAAGTCCTCACCTTCTCGCCGGCCGGGCAGCTCCTCAGGACGGAGCGGGCGGCCCAACCCGGCAACGACGGGCTCGTCATCCTGGCCGACGGCACCAAATACGTGAGCAGCGTGCGCAACGGGGGCGTGTCGCGCATCCGTCCCGGCCAGCCCGCCCAGCTCATCGCCGAGAACATTCCGAACCCGGCGTCGATGTGCTATGACTCCGGCGCGAATCAGCTGGTGATTCCCATGAACGCGAACAACGCCCTCGCCTTCATCCCGATCAACTGACCGGGCACGAGCGAGCCGACACGCACCGGCGCAGGCACTAGCCGGTCGTGTCGGCGTCTCGAGCGAGGCGCCGGGCGGCCCGGCCCCCCGGCCACGCGGGGCGAGGACGGGCGGGAGCCTCGAGATGTGGCACGAGCCGACGGCCGCCCGTCAGCCCGCCGTGCAGGGGCTCGGATTCCAGCCAGTGTCGTCCGCCTGCTTCATGAACTGGCGGCTGGTGACGAAGGGCTGGGCGAGATACAGCGGATCCTCGACGACCGTGACCACGATCATCCAGGTGGTCCCCGCATCCTCAAGCACGTAGTAATACTCGGTGAGGTCCGCGTTCTGGCTGTACGGCACGCCGTTGCGGCGGAGGTACCCGGGCCGCAGGTTGGACGTGTGCACCTCGAGGGATCCGCCCGGCAGCGATCCCGGCTCCATGCCTCCGCGGCTGGCGCGCCACCTGGCCGATGAGTAGCCCTGCCAGGACCGCTCCGCGCGCGCCGGGGGCGCTCCGCCGAAGTGGAACAGGCGCGTCTGCATGCCGGCGTCGGTCTCCATCCGGAGCGTCGCGTCGTCGGCCCACGAGATCTTCACGCGGCCCGGCACACTCATGATCGACGCGGCACCGTACCAGCGGCATTCCTCCCCGCTGCGCCGGTCGCGCGCCGGATCCCACGTGTCGGCCACACGACGCCCTTCGGCATTGAGCGGCACGCTGTTGTAGTCGCCCTTGGGCGGCGTCATCATCCGAAACCGCCAGTCCTCGGTGACGATCGACACCCAGGTGCCGGTCAGGTCGATGGGTGCGGCCTGTCTGGGCACGGGAGGCGGCCCACCGCCGCGGCGCCCCTGTGCCGAGACACCGGTCGGCGCCAGCAGCAGCGCGAGGGCCAGTGCGGCGAACACGGTCGGACGCATGGGATTCTGGACGTTGCGGCTCATGCCTGGATTCTCCACGTTGATCACCGTCCGGCCGTGAGGTTGGCGTACACCGCTTCGACGAACATCTCCGTGGTCCACGGACCGCTGTCCGCGCCGAACCGGGGGTCGTACGCCTTGGTGGGCCGCGCCGCCTTGATCTGCTCGAGCGTCATGCCACGCTTGATCATCTCCTGCATGTTGTCGCGGATGATCGTGAGCATGTCGCGGTAGTACCCGACGTCGGCCGAATCACTGAGGCGGCCGCGAGCCGGCACGATCATCGTGCCGCCCTCGGTGCGGAACTCGGGAATGGCCACGTCGAGGATGTAGTTGAGGGCGTCGAGCACGCCGTTGATGGTGCCGCCGCGCGCCACGTCGATGCGGGGATAGCCCGTCTGCGAGAAGATCTCGCCGGTGACGATGACATCCGAGCGCGTGAACTGCACGATCGTATCGCCGTCGGAGTGCGCGGCGGGCATATGGACCATGCGGACGCCGTCACCGTTGAAGAAGTGACTGAGCTTGTTCGACGCCTGGTAGTAGGTGGCCGTCGGCAGCATCGGGAACGGCACGTTGTCGGTGACGAGCCGCTGCATCACCCGTTCGTGCGCATAGACAGCGGCGCCCTCGCCGGCGTCGGCGATGTTGCCGGCGACATTGCCACCGGTGAACGTCACGCCTTCCTCGGCGCCGATCAGCTGGTTGCCCCCGATGTGGTCGAGGCCGGCGCTCGTGTTGATGATGTAGCGGACCGGTTTGGGCGGGGCCGCCGGCGCGCGGTTCTGCACGACGGAGGAGCGGGTCTCGGCGCCTCCCGGGAGCGGCGCCGGCCGGTTGGCCTCCGCCAACCGCTGCTGCAGCCCGCGAATCGCGCGCAGCAGCGTGTCGCTCATCGCCTGCGAACCCGAGTCCACCAGGAGCACACCGTCGTAGCCCACCGAGGCCGTGACGTTCGCGCCGGCGCCGGATAGCAGATACAGGGGTCCGTTGATCCAGACGATGTCGATCGCCTCCTGCCCGCGAACCTGCGGCGCGGCGAGGAGCGCCCCGCACGCCAGTGCCAGCAGCCCTGCCCGGAACCCGGGGGCGCTTCTGCCCATGTGCTGTCGACCAGCCATCAGTTGCTGCCTCCCATCAGGCGCCGGAGCGTCTCCTGGTATTCGGGGTACATCGTGGCCGGCCCGCCCTGGGTGGCCTCGAAGGGCACGCCCCACCTGGCCGCGGCTTCCTGCAGCTGCGGGTTCTCGCCGGGGAAGTGGTGCGGCACCACGCCCCGAGGGCGGTCGATCTCGGCGACCACCTCACAGGGATAGGGCGGCACCTGCTGCGCCCGGTTCAGGAAATGGTCGGTCGTCCTGATGAACGGCGCGTCGAGATAGACCGGGTCGTGGGTGATCGTCACCCACGTGAGGTAGTCACCGTTCCGGATCAGGAACTCGGTGAGCGTGGCCTTGTCGCTCCTCGGCAGGCCGTTCCGGCGCACGTAGTCTTCCTTCAGGTGCGTGGTGGAGACCTTGAGGACGTCGCCGACCCAATGGGCCGTGGCGAAGCCGCCCCAGGTGTGGGCCGCATTCTGAGAGGGCCGGTCCCTTCCGTCCATGTAGAACGGGCGCTCGATCGAGCGCAGCCATTCCGCATGGAAGGCGGTGATCTGCCGGGACGAGGGGTCCACTTCCTTCCAGATCCGGGGTGGCGACGGACCGCGCGTGATGTAGTCGGCTCCGTGCGGACGGCACTGCCACTCCGGGAGCGTCTGGATGGCCGCGTCCCAGAGCTCGGCCCTGGCGCGCGCGGCCTCGTTGATTGGCACGCCGAAGAACTCGCCCAGCTCGGGGCCGGGAATACGCTCGAGCTGATCCTCGTGCATGAGCGCCTGCCAGTCCCCAGCGAGATCCATCTGGGCGCGGGCCGGAGCAGCGATGCCCAGGAGGGCGGCCACGGCCAGCACGCTCCCCAATCGGCAATACCCCTTGACCATATTTCAGTCCTCAGACCATGAGCTGCGCCGGGCGGGAATCACCCAACGCTCCAACACTGACACATCAGTTGTCGCGCATCCTACAACATCGGTCCCTGCCTGCGCAAAGCCGTTCCGAGGGGGCCTTCGACGGCGGTCGGGCGCAGGCATGGGTCGCGACCTGCCGGGCCGCGGCATGAAGACGGACGCGCAAAAAACGAGAGGCCACGGGTCCTGCGGGACCCGTGGCCTCGGAAGTGGGCAGACGACTCGACGCCAGGGCGCCGGAGATCGCGCGATCAGTCGACCATGCCGGGCTTGATGATGAACGCACCGTTTTCCTGGGCACGGTAGGTCATGTGGCAGCCACGGCAGGACCCGCCGACCTCCTTGAAGGCCGCCGTCACCGCCGCACTGTCGGGCGTCCCCGCGCCGAGCGCACGATCGAGCGCATCGATCTTGGCGATGGTGTCCTTCGTGAAGGCCACCGCATCCGCCTTCTTCTTCTCCGTCCAGAAGTTCTCGGAGTCCACGAACGCCTGGCGCAGGGCCGGGAGCTGCCCCTTCGCGTCGGCAAACGCATTGGACGCGATGGCCTTCTGCGTGGCACCGATGCCGGCGCCGATCTTCTTCATGGCCGCGTCGAGGCCCTCGGGGGTGGTGACCGTCTGGGCGAACAGCACGGGAACGGACAGCACCACGACCATGAGCGTGGCGTATGACACCAACTTCTTCATCGACAATCCTCCACGACGGCCTCGCACTGCCGGCACGTCATGATGCAGGAAAACGGTCCGGCCGTGCAACGCGGGAAATCACCGGCGCCCTCCCGTGGCCTCGACGACCGCCCGGGCCAGGGCCGGTCGGTCGGTGATGAGGGCGTCGGCCCCCCAGGCGAGCAGGCGCCGCATGTCCACCTCCTCGTTGACGGTCCAGACCTGCACCAGCAGGCCGGCCCGGTGCGCATGCCGGATGAAGCGGGGGGTGACCACCTGCGTGGACCCGGCGTATTCGGGCACCTGGTAGCCCCCATACCGCACGCGCGACACCGGCCATCCGAGCCGGCTCCGGTACAGGGCCATGCGGACCTCGGGCGCCGAGGCACTCGACGCCACCCCGGGCAGGGCGGCCACGGCGGCGGCGATGCC
>JABFRY010000530.1 GCA_013140955.1 Acidobacteriota bacterium | reverse complement strand
GCGGAGCGCTGACGGGCAAGGATCGGGCCGTCGCGGAACTGGCGACCTTCTACAAGGAGGTGTTGCCGGCGGACCTCGCCGGGGCTCGCAGGCTGACCCATCTGCGCCTGGCGCAGGTGGCTCGCGAGTCGGGACTCCGGTTCGAGCGATTCAGCTTCGAGCCTGAGCCGATGAGGGACAGTTCGCTGACTCGCGTGAAGGGGGAACTCGTGCTGACCGGCAGCTATGCGGAGGTGCGGCAGTTCGTCCATCGTGTCGAGAGCGCGAAGGACTTCGTCGTGGTGGACGACATCGGCCTGGCCGAGGGAGCCGCTGCCGGTGACGATCTGGTGGTGACGGTGAAGCTCTCCACCTACTTCCGTACTCCGGTGTCATGACCGCGGTGCAGCGGACACGTGCGCTGTGGCTGGGCGGAGTTGCCGCGGCCGGTGCGGTGCTATTCGCGGTGCAGGCCTACATGGCGACGCCGGCGGTCGAGGGTACGAGCCAGCCAACTCCGGGACCCAGCCGGGCGGCGAAGGCTGGCGCGGAGGTGACGTCGGTCGAGGAGGTCCGTGTGAGCCGGCTGACGCAGAAGGCCCCCGACCTGCCGGAGCAGACCCGGGACCCCTTCCGCTATCGGCACGCGCCTCCGCCGCCGAAGGTGGCGCCGGCCCGAGTCCCTGTTCTGCTTGGTCCGTCCGTGCCCGTGCCCCCGCCATCCCCGGCACCTGTCCAGCCGCCACCGCCCATTCCACTGAAGTTCGTGGGCTTGGTGGAGGCCGGCGGTAAGACCGGCAGGGTCGCCGTGCTCAGCGACTCCAAGGGTGGAGTCTTCTACGGGAGGGAAGGGGATATCATCGACGGGCGGTATCGGCTGGTGAGAGTGTCGGTCGAGCAGGCTGAGTTGATGTACCCCGATGGCCGGGGCCGCCAGGTGCTGAGGCTCTCCGGACAATGACGCGCAGAATGACACAGAGACACGATGGCGCGCCGCGGGCCGGCGTCCCGAGGGCAGCCGTGATCGCCGTGGTGCTGGCGGTGGCGACGCTCGTGGCTGCCTGCGGCGGCGGCCGGGCCTACGGCCACGGCGACAAGGCATCCAGGAACGGCGACTGGGATGCCGCTGTCGCCTTCTACCGCAGGGCGGTGCAGGAGAGTCCCAACCGCGCGGACTATCGGATTGCCCTTGAGCGGGCGATGATCAACGCGGGGAACGTCCACATGGACCAGGCCCGTGTGTTCGAGGCCCGGGGCCAACTGGACGAAGCGCTGCGGGAGTACCGGCGAGCGAACGAGTTCAATCCGACCAGCCGCGTGATCGCGTCCAAGGTGCAGGAACTGGAACGCCGTGTTCGCGAGCAGCTCGAGGCCTCGCAGCCGAAGCCGTCGATTCAGCAGATGCGGGAGCGGGCCAGACTGGAAGGCGTCCCGCCCCTGCTGAACCTGATGACGAAGCTCCCGACCCTGCGGTTCACAAACTCCAGCGTGCGCGATATCCTGAACTTCATCGGCAGCTCGACGAGCCTCAATGTCACCTACGACCGCGATTTCCAGGACCGGTCCTACACGGTGCAGCTCGACAACATCTCGCTGGATGATGCGCTGAACCTGATCCTCTCGGCGAACGGCTACTTCTACAAGGTCATCAACGACCACGCGATCACCGTCATCCCGGATACACCGCAGAAGCGTGCGCAGTACGAGGAGCAGGTGATCCGGACCTTCTATGTGTCGCATGCCGACGCCACGGAGCTCGCGCAACTGCTGACGACGATGATCCGCCTGCCGAACATGGCGGTCCAGCCGAGAATCGTGGCGAACAAGTCCGCGAATACGATCACGGTCGGCGCCACGGGCAGCGTGGTGGCCATCATCGAGAAGGTCATCGAGTCGAATGACAACCCCAGGGCTGAGGTGGTAGTGGATGTCCAGATCCTCGAGATCAACCGCAGCCGCGCCAAGCAGTTCGGACTCGACCTCGGCAGCTACGCCATCGCGGGCGTGTTCTCGCCTGAGGCGGACGCCCGTCCGTCCACGGGGGCCGGAGCAGCGGCCGGATCCAGTACGACCCTGAGCGCGCAGCCGTTCAATCTCAACAGCGTCTCGCGCGGGATCAACACGGGGGACTTCTACCTGTCGGTGCCGTCCGCCGTCGTGCGTTTCCTCGAGAACGACACCGAGACGAAGCTCATCGCCAAGCCTCAGTTGCGCGGGGCCGAGGGGCAGAAGATCACGCTGAATCTCGGCGACGACGTCCCAGTGCCGTCCACCGTCTTCACGCCGTTCGCCCAGGGCGGCGCCAATATCAATCCGCTGACCTCCTTCAACTACAAGACAGTCGGTGTCGTGGTCGAGATGACGCCGCGTGTCACATTCGAGGACGACATTATTCTTGAACTGACGGTGGAGAGTAGCTCGCTTGGGCCGAGCATTCAGGTCGGTGGCCAGGCGCTGCCGTCGTTCGGCACGCGGAAGGTCCAGACGAAGCTCCGGCTGCGGGACGGCGAGTCCAACCTGCTGGCGGGACTGCTCCGCGAGGACGAACGCAAGTCCCTGAAGGGGTTCCCGAGCCTCCTCAGGCTTCCGATCCTGAAGCAGCTGCTCTCGGCCAATGACAACGAGGTGAAGCAGACCGACATCGTGATGCTGCTCACTCCACGGCTTGTGCGGACCCACGAACTGACGCAGCAGGATGTGAGCCCGATCTTCATCGGGACGCAGCAGAATCTCGGGCTCACCGGTCCGCCTCCGCTGATCGCCCCGGTTGAACCCGCCGCCGCGCCGGCACCCGATCCCCCGGCGGCGCCGGTGGCTCCGTCCGCTCCACCCGCGCCGGTGATCCCGCCGGGGAGCTCGGCGGTGCCC
>JABFRY010000090.1 GCA_013140955.1 Acidobacteriota bacterium | reverse complement strand
AGAATGTCAGTGACCATCGTTCGTGCCTGCCCGCCCCGGCTGTCGGCCCTGCCGACCGTGCCCCCTGCTCCCGTCCCGCGCACGGCACGGACCGGCTCGGACCGAGGAGGGTGATTCCGCCGCGTGTCTCCCGAACAGTGTAATCGCCTCGACGGTCATCGAGCCGAACGGAGCCCCGCAGGGACCTTCACATCTCGAGCAGCCGTCGGCGCAGCATGTCGAGTGCCGCCTGCGACGCCTGGAACTTCACCATGTCCCGCTCTCCGAGGAAACGACGCGTCGCCACCTGCACGTCGTCCCCGAGCGCGACCGCGATCGCCACCGTCCCCACCGGCTTGTCCGGTGTGCCGCCGTCGGGCCCCGCCACGCCGGTGACACCGATGCCGATCTCGACTCCTGCACAGCGCCGGACACCCTCCGCCATCGCCCGGGCCACCGCCTCGCTCACGGCGCCTTCTGCGCGAATCAGCCGCTCCGGCACACCAAGGAGTTCCGTCTTCGACAGGTTGCTGTAGGACACGATGCTGCGCTCCACGTACCGGGAACTCCCCGGCACATCGGTGAGGCGCGACGTGATGAGGCCCCCGGTGCACGACTCGGCGACGGCCACCCGAAGGCCGCGCCGAACCAGTAGGGCCCCAAGCTCCACCTCCAGCGCCTGCCCGTCGATGCTGTAGACATCCGAGCCCAGCACGGCGACGACGTCGTCCACCGCCTGCGCCAGAACCGCCTCCGCATCCGTGGCGCGGGGCGCCGTGGCGGACAGGTGCAGATCCACCTGCCCGAGCGATGCCAGAATGGTGGCCCACACCGGAGGCTGCCAGCCCGACCAGGTCCGGTAGCAGGGCTGCATCGACTCCTCCGTCTGCGACTCCGTGCGGCCTGTCACGCGCACGATACGCCGGACCAGCGACAGTCCGGTGGCGCGCGCCGCCAGTCGCTCTCCCGCGAGGCGGTCGAGCATGGGCCGCATCTCCCGGGGCGGGCCTGGCAGCAGCACGACGACCTGGCGCCCGATGTCGATCCACAGGCCCGGTGCCGTACCGCGGTCGTTGGCCAGCACCACGGCGCCCTCGGGCACCATGGCCTGGCGCCGATTGATCTCCGGCATGGTCTCGCCACGAGCCGCCCAGCGCTCGCGGAGTCGCTGCGCGATGCCGGCATCCTCCCGCAGCGGCCGTTCCAGCACGTCGGCGACCGCCTCGCGTGTCACGTCGTCGTCGGTCGGCCCAAGCCCGCCGCAGCATACGACCAGGTCCGCCTGCTGCAGGAAGTGCCTGAGCGTGTGCGCGAGGGCCTGGCGATCGTCGCCGACGACGGCCTTGCCCACCAGCGGCAACCCGAGCCTGTTGAGCGCCTCGGTGATGACGAGCGAGTTGGTGTCGACCCGGAGCGGCGTGAGCAACTCGCTGCCGATCGCGACGATCGCTGCGCTGGCCAGGGCGCTCACAGCGCCAGCCCCGGCAGCAACAGGAGCACCCGCATCACGAGGTTGCCGTAGACGCCCGCCATGGCATCGTCGGCCATGATGCCCCACCCGCCCGGAAGGCGCTCGAAGGCGCGCGCCGGCCAGGGCTTGACGATGTCGAGCACGCGAAACACGAGAAACCCGACGACGGCGCCGACGACACCGACGGGAAGGAAGATCAGGGTGACGAGCATGCCGAGCACCTCGTCGATCACCACGATACCGGGATCGGTCCGCCCCGCGTGGCGCTCGGCGACCGTCCCGCTCCACGCGCCCACCACGAACAGCAGCAGGACCGCGACGACCTCCCCTGCGGAGGTGCTCCACGTGCGCAGGGCGGCGAAGAGGACCAGCCCCGCGGCCGAGCCGAAGGTGCCTGGCGCCACTGGCGCGTACCCCACGAACCCACACGTGGCGACGACGAGTCCGATGCGACGCATCACGGCTGCGGAACCGCCACTAGCGCCCGGGTGCTCCCACGACGCGCGTCCCGGTGAGGCGGTCGTGCAGTGCCCGGTGCTCGGGGCCGAACAGCATCGGCAGCAGGCCGAGCCCGGCGGCGGCGACCGACACGGTCCCGATCAGGGTGCGGGTCATCGCCTGCACGCCCCCGGGCGGCTCCCCTTCCCCCGCCACGACACGAAGGCCCGTCGCCATCTTTCCGATGGTCTGCCCGCCGAGCGCGGTGAACGCCGTGAAGTAGGAGACCTTCAGGAGCAGGAGGAAGACCACCAGGGGCACCGGCGGCAACTGCGCCCAGTCCGTGGCCTGCAGCGACGCGATGCGCAGCGTGAAGTACCCCACCCCGAGATCGATGCCGAACAGCATGGCGAGATCCAGGCCGGCGGCCAGGGCCCGGCGGGCCAGGCCAGCGGACGCCTCGGCCTCCCTGACCCCGCGGTCGGGTGTGTGGTCGCGTAGCGCCTCCGGTGCCGCGTCATGCAGGACCAGGTCGTCCAGCAGGTCCAGCCCCTGGTCCCGCCCGCGCCCGCTCGCTGTGGCCGGCGGCCTGACGCGGGGAATCTCCGGCGTTCGACGAACGGCCAGAGGGGGACGCGGCGTGGGCGGCAGGGTCAGCAGCGGCGCGTCATCGCCGAACAACGGGAGGTCCGTCGCCGCCGCCGGATCGTTCGAGGGCCTGCTGCTCCCCACGCCCGACCAGGCGGGCTCGCCAGGCTGGCGGCCTGAGGGCCGCATCGGACGGCGGTCCGCGTCCGGCCGGTCGCCTGCCGACCGCTGGGGGCCATCATCATCGGCTGGCGCCAGCGATCCCGCGTCGTCCACGGAGGCGAAGGGGCTGGCGTCGTCCAGCGACGCCTCGGAGATCCAGGCCTCGTCGTCGTCCGCGGCGTCGTCCTCCGGCAACGACAGCGTCAGCTCCATCTCCGCG
>JABFRY010000509.1 GCA_013140955.1 Acidobacteriota bacterium | reverse complement strand
CGCCGGCGGGGCGCGGATCTTCCTCAAGCGCGAGGACCTGAACCACACCGGCGCGCACAAGATCAACAACGCGCTGGGCCAGGCGCTGCTGGCGCAACGGATGGGGAAGCGACGCATCGTCGCCGAGACGGGCGCCGGGCAGCACGGCGTGGCCTCGGCCACGGCCTGTGCGCTGCTCGGCCTCGAGTGCCACGTCTACATGGGTGCCGAGGACATGCGGCGACAGGCCCTCAACGTCGTGCGCATGCGCCTGCTGGGCGCCACCGTCCGTCAGGTGGACGCGGGGAGCCGCACCTTGAAGGACGCCATCAACGAAGCCATGCGGGACTGGGTGGCGAGCGTCGCCGACACCTACTACCTGCTGGGGTCCGCACTCGGCCCGCATCCCTATCCGCTGATGGTCCGCGAGTTCCAGTCCGTCATCGGCCAGGAGGCGCGCGCCCAGATTCTCGAACAGGCCGGGCGCCTTCCCGACGCCGTGGTCGCCTGCGTGGGTGGCGGCAGCAACGCCATCGGCATCTTCGACGGCTTTCTCGATGACGCGCCCGTGCGGCTCGTGGGCGTGGAGGCGGGGGGCACGGCCATCGAGCCCGGCCAGCATGCCGCCCGCTTCGCCGGCGGCAGCACCGGCGTCCTGCAGGGCACGCGGACGTTCGTGCTGCAGGACGCGGCCGGCAACATCGAAGCGACCCACTCGATCTCCGCCGGTCTCGACTACGCCGCCGTCGGACCCGAGCACGCGTGGCTGCGCGAGCAGGGGCGGACCGAGTACGCCGCAGCCTCCGACGCCGAGGCGCTCGAAGGCTTTCAGCTCCTGGCCAGGCTCGAGGGCATCATTCCGGCGCTTGAGTCGTCGCATGCGGTCACGCACGCCGTGCGGCTGGCAGCCGGCCTCCCGCCGGACGGTATCGTCATCATCAATCTGTCCGGACGCGGCGACAAGGACGTGCAGAGCGTGGCCGAGGTGCTGCGATGAGCCGCCTGCAGGGGACCTTCGACGGCATCCGGCAGCGTGGCACCCCGGGGCTCGTCACCTACATCACCGCCGGCGATCCCTCGCTGGCGCAGTCGGCCGAGATCCTCAAGGCGCTCGATCGCGCAGGCGCCGACGTGCTCGAAGTGGGGGTGCCGTTCTCCGACCCGCTGGCGGACGGCCCCGTGATCCAGCGTGCCACCGAACGCGCGCTCGAGGCCGGGACCACGCTCGTGCGGGTGCTCGACATGGTGCGGGCCGTGCGGGCCGACGTCCGGGCGCCGATCGTCATCTTCAGCTACGCCAACCCGATCCTGCGCCTGGGTGAGGAGGCGTTCGCCGATCGCGCACGGGAGGCCGGCGTGGACGGCGTCCTGGCACTCGACCTGCCCATGGAGGAAGCCGGCGGCTTCCGGCGCACGCTCGCGGATCGGGGCATTGATACAATCCTGCTCGTCAGTCCCACGACCTCCGACGAACGGCTCCGCACCGCGGCCACGCTCGGCAGCGGCTTCCTCTACGCCATCTCGCGCCTCGGCGTCACCGGGGCACGGGATGCGGTCGCGCCCGGGGCGCGGGAGATGGTGGAGCGGATCCGGGCCGTCACCGACATGCCGATTGCCCTGGGGTTCGGCATCTCGAGACCGGAGCACGTGCGCGACGTGGGCCAATGGGCCGACGCCGCGGTGGTGGGCAGTGCGCTCGTGGCGACGATTGCCGACGCCGGCGATTCCCCGGAACTGCCGGCACGGGTGGAGGAGTACGTCCGGTGGCTGAAGTCCTGACCATTCCCGCGCTCCGCGACCGGATCGACGCGGTCGACCAGCAACTCGTGGCGCTCCTCAACGAGCGCGTCGCCTGTGCCGTCGAAATCGGTCGCATCAAGCACCAGTCGGGCCTGGCGGTCTACCAGCCCGATCGCGAAGCGGAGGTGCTCGGCGGCGTGCGCCGCCGGGCTGGCGAACTCGGTGGACCGCTCACGGCCGACGCGGTCGTGCGGATCTTCGAGCGCATCATCGACGAGGCCCGTCGCGCCGAGCGCGTCGCCAGCGCGCAGCGGCACGACGGCGACCCGTCGGGAGAGTAGGACGTCATGGTCGTGGTGATGCAGGAGCGGGCGACCGAGGCGCAGGTGGATGCCGTGATCGCCCGGCTGCTGGAGCTGGGCATGGACGTCCATCGCTCGTCGGGTGCCACGCGTACGGTGCTGGGTGTCGTCGGTCACGGCAAGCTGGTCGAGCCCGCGCTCATCGGCGTGCTCGACGGCGTCCACGAAGTGCTGCGCATCTCGGAACCCTACAAGCGGGCGAGTCGCACGTTCAGGCCCGAGAACACCGTGGTGCAGGTGGGCGACGTCCGGATCGGCGGCGAGGACGTCGTGGTGATGGCGGGGCCGTGTTCGGCCGAGACCGAGGTGCAGGTGCAGGCCTCGGCGGCGGCCGTGGCGGGCGCGGGCGCGCACATACTGCGCGGCGGCGCCTTCAAGCCCCGCAGTTCCCCCTACAGCTTCCAGGGACTGGGTGAGCAGGGCCTGCAGATGCTGCGTCGCGCGGCCGACGCCCACGGACTGGCGCTCGTGTCGGAAGTGATGGACGCCAGCCAGATTCCCGTCGTGGCGCGCTACGCCGACATCCTGCAGGTCGGTGCGCGCAACATGCAGAACTTCACGCTGCTCCGCGAACTGGGACTCCAGCGCCGGCCCGTGCTCCTCAAGCGGGGCATTGCGGCCACCATCGAGGAGTGGCTCCTCTCGGCCGAGTACGTGCTGGCCGGCGGCAACCAGGACGTGATCCTCTGCGAACGGGGCATCCGGACGTTCGAGACCGCGACCCGCAACACCCTGGACATCTCGGCGATCCCGGTCGTGCACAAGCTCAGTCACCTGCCGGTGAT
>JABFRY010000010.1 GCA_013140955.1 Acidobacteriota bacterium | reverse complement strand
TTTGGCCGCCCGTGGCGCGCCTATCCTGGCCAGTGGCCGCGGCGACGGCCAGCGCAGCCAGGCCCGACGCCAGGACGGTCGCCCACGATGCGCGGTGCCGCTCGTGCCCGTTCACATGCGTGGAGGGACCTGGATGCCCATCACGTCCAGCGCGCGCACCAGCTGATCGCGCAGGTAGATGACCGCGGCGGCGCGCCACCGCCTGACGTCGTCTCGCTCCTCGTTGAGGATGGGGGAGCGATGGTAGAAGGCGTTGAACGCCTGCGCGAGCGAGAAGGCGTACTTGGCGAGTCCGGAGAACTCCAGCGTCCGGATCACCTGTTCCACGACCTCATCGAGCCGCGAGGCCTCGAGCACGAGCGACCACACCTCGTGATTGTCGTCTGCGCCCATCAGGGCCGTTGGCGACAGCGACCCCAGCGACGCGACGAGCGCGGTTTCGTCGAGCCCGTCCCGCTGGCGCAGCTTCTGGAAGATGTTGTTCGCGCGGACGACGGCGTACTGGATGTAGGGACCGCTCTCGCCCTCGAAGCTCAGGGCTTCGTCCATGTCGAAGGCGATGAGCTTGCCGCGCGAGAACTTGACCAGGAAGTACCGCACCCCGGCGATGCCGATCATGCCCGCGATGCGTGCCGTCTCGTCGGCCCCGAGCTCCGGGTTCCTGGTGGCCACCTCCACCCGGGCCTTGTCCACGAGCCGGTCGAGCAGGTCGTCGGCCTTCACGCCGAGGCCCTTGCGGCCGGAGACCTCGACGAAGGGTTTGCGTGCCTCCTCCGAGTCCGGGGCGATCGCGTAGCCGAGCTCGCGCGCCGTGGCATGTGACAGGGCCACCATCTCGTACGAGAAGTGATGCGAGCGCTCCGCGGCATCCGGGCGGCCGACGGCGATCAGGGCCTGCTTGAGCAGCTTCTGCAGGTACGATTGCCGGACGTCGATCACGTTGTAGACCCACGAGGCGCCGCCAAAGGGGGGATGATCCGCGAGACCGCCTTCGGAGGTCGTGGCCCAGAGCGGCCCGGCAGGACGCTCACTGAAGGTGCGATACGCGAAGTCGCGGCCGAGCAGTCCCAGCTTCCAGAACTGGTACGCGATGTCCTTGCCCACGTAGGTCACGACGCCGTTCGAGCGGACGATCACCTTCTCGCGCTGCTCCGTCTCGGCCCCGTCCTCGCCGGGCGCGTCCTCGCCGAGCCCCTCTGCCTCCGGCGGCGCGTCCAGGTCCTCCTGGATCGGCATCACCCAGCAGCCGGCCAGCCGGCCCTCGGACTGCAGGTACACGGCGCCGCGCTCCTTGAGCACATCGAAGGCCTGCGCCCAGAACTTGAGCCGCAGGATGTCCCCCTCCCACGTCAGCAGGTCGTAGTCCACGTTGAGGCGCGCCATCGTGGCCAGGTGGCAGCGCACGATCCGGTCCGCGACCAGCGCCGCGATGTCGCCGTTCTCGGTGCCGCCGTGCTCGATGTCGTGGAGCGTATCGGCCCGGACCTTCAGGCGCTCCGGCTGTCCGTCGTACCACTCGGTGACCCTGGCGTACAGGTCCCAGCAGTAGTAGTCGAACCGGGTCGTGTCCGCGATGGTCCTGATGCGGTCCAGCGTGAGGCCCTCGAGCACGCGAAATCCCACGACGACGTCGGCGACCTGCACACCGGTGTCGTCGATGTAGTTCTGCACCTCGACGGGGGTCCCGCGGAAGCGGAGGGCACGCACGAGCGTGTCGCCGAGCACCGCATTGCGCAGGTGGCCGATGTGTGCCGCCTTGTTGGGATTGATCGCCGTGTGCTCGACGAGCGCCTTGCCCGAGCCGGCACCCGGACCGGCGGGCGGGGACACGCCGAGGCGCGCCAGGACGAACGCCTGGCGATCGAGGGCGATGTTCAGGTACCCGTTCGGTGCCGCGGTCACGCCGGCCACACCGTCGAGCGTGCCGAACGCCTCCGCGATGTCCTGCGCAATCGCCCTCGGTGCCTTCCGCAGCCGGCGTGCGAGCTCGAACGCCACCGGCGTGGCAAGGTCACCCAGCGCGCGGGTGGGTGGGGATTCGAGCACGACCGGTGGCAGCGATGCCTCGTCGAGACCGAAGCGTGAGGCGAGCACCACGGCGATGTGGGCGCGGAGACGGGCGTGGACGGGAAGCATCATCGAGCGCAGTCCACCGCGAAGCCGGCCGGCCATGCGGCGCGGGCAGCGGTGTAGTCCTCAGGGGTGTTGATGTTGGTGAGCAGCCGGTCGTCGCCAAACGCCGTCAGTTCTTCGCCGTGCACCTCGTGCACCCGGAGGCCGTCCAGCACGGCCCTGACCGAGCGCTCCCCCGCGGCAAGCGCGCGGTCCACCGACCCCGATACGCGGGTGGCGTACGAGGCGCAGAGCGGGTGCCGGCCGCGGGCATCGCGTGGCACCGTGGCGTCGGCGCCCTCGCCGGCGGTGAGGAGGTGGGTGAGAAAGCGGATGGTCAGAAACGGCATGTCGCACGCCGTGACCAGGAGACGGTCCCCGCCGGCCTCGTGCAGGGCCGTCTGCAGCGCTCCGAGCGGACCGCTCCCGGGGAGCCGGTCCTGCACGACGCGCACAGGAAGCCCCGCGAACCTGGCAGGATCGGTGGTCACAATCAGGATCTGTTCGGTAAGATGTGTCAGCAGGCTCAGCTGGTGGGCGAGGATCGTCCGGTCGCCAATCGTCAATGCGCTTTTGTCGACGCCCCCGAGCCTTCGGCCCGAACCGCCGGCCAGAATGGCTGCCGTCCACATCGTCAGCGCGTGTTCCCCGAGAGTCGTGACACCGTGTCTCCCCGTCCGGGTCACCCCGCGACGCCGGCTCGCGTGCGTGCGACCGGCGGTGTGCGCCGGACGCCAGCGGCGCTCGCTGCGTAACG
>JABFRY010000508.1 GCA_013140955.1 Acidobacteriota bacterium | reverse complement strand
CCTGCCAGCACCCCTGTCCGAGGGGCACGGGGGGGACGGCTGCCGTGCTGTTTCCCTTGGGGGTGTCGTCCCTGGCGTCGTGAGCGGGATGTCTGTGTCATGCGAGCTTGATGACGACGAGCGAGATGTCGTCGGACGGGGGACCGAACGCGAGCAGATCGTCGCGGACCGCCTCGTAGATGGCCCGGGCACCGAGGTGCTTGACCCCCCGCATGCGTTGCTCGAGCCGGTCCGGGAAGTACGCGCCAGCGGGCCCCCGGTGGTCCGACAGCCCGTCCGAGTGCATGAGGAGGATGTCGCCTGCGCCCATCAGCTGCCACTCGTTGATCTCGTAGCGTTCCTTGAAACCAAGGCTGCTCGTCCCCGTCGTGTGGCGATCGATGGCGTCGAGCGACGGCACGAGGCCGAGAGGGGGAAACGACAGGCACGCCTGCGGATCGATCTCCATGAAGCGGTCGTGACGCTGCGAGAACACGACGGGAAACGGATGCGCCGCCGACAGGAACCGGAACCGGGCATCCTCGGAGATCTCCCCGTAGATCATCGAGATCAGCTTGTTGGCGCCGGACGACTGGTAGAACCGCGTGTTGAGATTCTCGAACAGGCGTCGTGTCACCTGTCCGGAGATGTCCAGCTCGTACAGGGCCCCGGTGAGCAGCGCCTGGTGGAGCATGGCCGCGAGCAGCCCGTCGGTGACCCGGTGGCCGGCCACGTCGATCAGCACGAGGCCGGCCTTGTGCCGGCAGCGTTCCAGGTTCTCGGCGATATCGGTGCGTCCGAGTTCCAGCGTCTGCGCCATCCGGGCGTCGAGATCGAACCGCCGCTTGAAGTCGACGTAGATGATGTGGTCCCCGCCGATCGTCCCGTTCAGGGGCAGGGTGCCGCCCCAGACGTCCACACCGCGCAGACGGGGCACTTCTCCGGCGAGCGGGACGAGATATCGGGCAATTTCCTCGAAGTTGCGCAGCTCCCGCGAGAGCTGGTCTGCCCGTGCCCCGAGGTCCGGCGCTTCGTGTTCTTTCTGTTCGTGCACTGGCTGTCTGTCCTGAGGCTCCATTGTGCCCGATCGCCGTCCCGCTACAATGGGGGGACATGGCCGCCCTCATCGAAGCAATCGACATCAAGCGCAAGTCCTTCTTCGAATTCGAAGGAGCTCCCTATCACTGCCTGGACGTGGATGTCTCCAAACCCACTGCCCGTGGGGGCCAGACGCTGGTCCGCCTCAAGATGCGGAACCTCCTCACCCGCGCCGTCTTCGACCGGACGTTCAAGGCGGGTGAGAAGTTTGCCGAGCCCGACCTGGCCGTCATCGATGCGACGTTCCTGTACGCCGACGGCGACGGATTCCACTTCATGGATCAGGAGAGCTTCGAGACGCTCACCCTCGGCAACGACGTCGTCGGCGACGACCGTGAGCTGCTCGTGGACAACCTGCTCGTCCAGATGCAGAAGTACAACGGCAATCCGATCGGCCTGCAGTTCCCGCCCCACGTGGAGCTGACGGTGGCCTACACCGAGCCCGGCGTCCGCGGCGACACGGCCAGTGGCGGCGCCACCAAGGTGGCCCGGCTCGAGACGGGGCTCGAAATCAAAGTGCCGCTCTTCATCAAGGAGGGCGAGAAGGTGAAGGTCCACACCGAGACCCGGGAGTTCGCCGGCCGCGCCTGACGGGTGCGCTCGCGCCGGCCTAGTGACGGCGGCGTCAGGGCGATGGCGTCACGACGGCGGCGCGTCGGCGGCGCGCCACAGGTACCAGCTGGCGGCCGTCCGGAAGGGTGCCCACCGGGCTCCTCGCGCACGCAGCTCGTCGCGCGACGGGAGATCGGGCCTGCCGTATGCCGCAGCAAAGCCCTTGCGCACCCCGTAGTCGTCCACCGGCAGCACGTCGGGCCGGCCCAGCCTGAAGATCAGCAGCATCTCCACCGTCCACCGTCCGATGCCGCGTACCAGGGTGAGGCGTTCGACGAGCGTCTCGTCGTCGAGCAGGGCGGCCTCGGCGATGGTCGGCAGCTCTCCCCCGGCACAGCGTCGCGCCAGGTCCTGAAGTGCCAGCCGTTTGGCCTGCGACAGACCCGCCGCACGAAGGGCATCCTCGGGGACGCGGAGCACGAGTTCGGGCCTGAACCCATGCCGGCCCCTCGGGAACAGCGCGCGAAGGCGGCCGAAGATCGTGGCCGCCGCGCGGCCGTTGAGCTGTTGATACACGATGGATTCCGCCAGCGCGGCAAACAGACTCTGCGCGGGCTCCACCTGCAGGCCCAACGGACCTACGCGGTCCACCAGGCGCCGCATGCGCGCATCCACCTCGCGCAGGTGATCCACGGCAACGGTGGCCTCGAACGGAAGGGGGCTGTCGCCGGCGAACAGCCCGCCAGGGCCCGCATGCCCCTCGATGGCGAGCAGGCGTTGTTTGGTCGCGGCCCCGCCGGGCGCGGAGAAGCCGCCAATGCGTCCGCCTGCGGCGAGCACCCGGTGACACGGCACGATCACGGGCACCGGATTGCGTCCCAGCGCCTGCCCGACCGCCCGCGCCGATCCCGGCACGCCGACCCGGGCGGCCACCTCCCCGTAGGTGAGCGTGGCGCCACGGGGGATGGTGCGCGCCACCTCGTAGACCTGGCGGTGGAACGGAGGCACGGACTGGAGATCCAGCAGGACCGCCGAGAGATCGACGGGCTCACCGCGCAACAGCGCCACCACCAAAGCCATGACCGCCGCGATGGCTGGGGGCGGCCCGGCTTCGATGGCGTCCGGGTGCCGGCTCACGAGCTGCGCCCGCGTCGCCGAGACCGACCGCGACGGCAGCAGCAGGCCCGTCACCCCGGCGACCGTCCACACCAGCGCGCAGCGGCCGACGGGGGTGTCGAAG
>JABFRY010000357.1 GCA_013140955.1 Acidobacteriota bacterium | reverse complement strand
GTGATGCGCTGGCCCCGGCGCGCGCGAGCTCACGATCCAGCGCCGCGGCCAGCGCATCACCGTCGGCCACGAGGAAGACCCGCACGCCCGCGAGCGGTGCGAGGGACGGAGGCGCCTGGGTCAGCGGCACCCCGTCGGCCCCCGCATCGGCCGGCGCGCGCACGCCGAGCGGCACGGTGAACCAGAACGTCGAGCCGTGCCCTGGCGTCGAGCACACGCCAATCGTGCCCCCCATGGCCTCGACCAGCCGACGCGAAATGGCGAGGCCGAGACCCGAGCCACCGAATCGCCGGGTGGTGCTGCTGTCGGCCTGCACGAACTTCTCGAAAATGGACTGCTGCTGCTCGACCGGGATGCCGATGCCCCGGTCGATCACCAGGAAGCGCAGCAGGTCCGGACCGGGCCGCTCGACACGCAGCACGACGGCCCCCCGCGAGGAGAACTTCACCGCGTTCGACGCGAGGTTGAGCAGCACCTGCCGGAGCCGCTTCTGGTCGCCCACCATGACGGGCACGGGCTCGCAGGCCCAGTCCACGACGACGTCGATCCCCTGCTCGTCGGCCCGCGGCGCGACGACGGTGGCGGCCTCGGCCATCGTCTCGCGGGGATCGAACGGCACGCGTTCCAGCACCAGCCGGTCGGCCTCGATCTTGGCGAAGTCGAGCACGTCGTCGATGAGCGAGAGCAGGATCTCGCCCGACCGGATCATCATGTCGGCCAGTTCGTGCTGGCCCGCGTCGAGCGGCGTGGCCAGGAGGAGATGGGCCGCGCCGAGCACGCCGTTCATCGGCGTCCGGAGTTCGTGGCTCATGTTCGCCAGGAACTCCGTCTTGGCGCGGTTGGCCGCTTCGGCAGCGTCGCGGGCCTGGGCCAGCGCCTCCTCGTTCGCCTTCTGGGCGGTCACGTCGATGTGGATGCCCACCATGCGCGAGGCGCGGCCCTCCCCGTCGCGTTCGACCACGCGGCCGAGGGCCGCGATCCAGATCCAGCGCCCGTCCTTGTGCCGCATGCGGAACTCGGTGCGGTACTGCGCCGTGTCGCCCCGCAGATGCGCGTCGAGGGCAGTACCGACCGCCGCGAGGTCGTCCGGGTGGAGCAGCGCGATCCAGTTGGAGCCGGTCTGGACGATCTCGCCCAGCGTGTATCCCGCCAGCTGCGCCCACTGGTCGTCGAAGTGCGCTTCGTCGGTCTGCGGATTCCAGTCCCACTGCCCGACGCCGGTGGCATCGAGCACGACCCGCATGCGCGCTTCGCTCTCGGCCAGGGCCCGTCCCATCGCCGCGCGGTCGCGCTCGCGGCGGATGGCGTCGAGCAACTGGCCGCACGTCGCCAGATACGGCTCGAGCATCTGCACGAGCCGCTGGTCGTACCCCTCGCGCCGGTTGACGATGCCGACCATGCCCACCAGGCGGCCGTTGGCGTGAATCGGCAGGCCCAGGCACGCCATGGGCGTCCCGGCCGGTTCGCTCCCCGGCCCGTGGTGGGCTGGGCACCACGCGTTGTCGATGACGACGACTCCTGAGGCGATGGCACGTCCGAACGGCGAGTCCGGATCGTGCGACGGGAGACACGCGCCCAGCCCGGGGGCGCAGTCGGACCGCAGCTCCCCGCTCCAGGATCGATCGACGATCGCGTGCGTGCGCAGGAACGGCGAGCCATCCGTGCGCCGGTACACCTCGCCGACCAGACCATACTCGCTCCCCGTGAGCACCAGCACCGTGTCGAGCATCCGGCTGAACACCGCATGGGGGTCTTCGCCGGCGATGAAGTGCGCCTGCACGTCGCTGATGCCGGCGATGAGCTGACGGGACGTGGCCACCTCGGCCTCGATGGCCCGCCGTTCGGTCAGGTCGCGGATGAAGGCGTTGAAGACGACCTGGCCGTCCATGCGCGCGGCCGCGAGCGAGAGCTCCACCGGCACGACGCTCCCGTCCTTGCGCAGGCCGTCGATCTCGATCTGGGTGCCCACCATGCGCCCGCCCCCCGTCTGGCGGAAGCGGGTAAGGCCCGCGTCATGCGCCGCCCGGTGGCGTTCCGGAATGATGAGACCCGACAGCAGTCGGCCGACGGCCTCGTTGCGCGAGAACCCGAACAGCTCCACTGCCCGGGCGTTCCACGACTGCACGATGCCGTGCTCGTCGATGGACACGACCGCATCGAGCGCCGACTCGACGATGCTCGCCGAGAGGGCGTGCAGCCGCGCGGCGGCCCGTTCGGCAGCACGCCGGCTCGTGACGTCGGCGAAGACGGAGACGACGCGGGTGCCTTCCGCGTCCACGAGGAGCGTGGAGTTGACCGACAGCCACAGCAGGGTACCGTCCGGCTTGTGGATGCCCATCATGCGACCGCGCTGGCTCATGCCCGTGCGCAGGGCCAGCATCGGCGGGTGCTCCTCGCCGGGGAGTTCCGTGCAGTCCTCGCGGACGGCCCGCCACCGGGGATCCATGGAGGTGCGGCCCATCATCTGATCGCGCGTCAGGCCCAGGATCTGCTCAGCCGCCTCGTTGCACTCCACGATGGCGCCGGTGGCATCCTGCAGCACGATGCCCTCGGCCATCGATTCCACGATGGCCCGGAGATTGTGCAGGGAGTGGGCGTCGCCCTGGCTCCCGTGTGCCGACTCTGTGTGCATTGGCGTGCGTACCTGTCCTGTCCGGATCCGGGGCCACGACTCCCAGGTCCGAACATCGACACCCCACCGCCGCGGCTTGAGCGCCGCGGGGCGCTTGGGCACGCGCCAGGGCCGGGAACGCACGGCAAGGCCGCACGAGGCGGCACGCGGCCGGTGCCGACGCCGAGGCGCGCGGTGCTGGACGGGTGACAGATACGAGAGACGGTGACGGCAGGCAGGGCCGGGCCCGCGTGCTGCGC
>JABFRY010000079.1 GCA_013140955.1 Acidobacteriota bacterium | reverse complement strand
CCGAAGACGGCGCATCAGAACACGTGCCTCACGCGCACGTCGAGGGCGTAGGTCCGGTCCTCGTTGCGGGACAGGATCCAGGAGAACCGGTCGGTCTGGTCGTACTCGAGCAGGATGATCTGGTCCCGCGTCGCGGAGGAGAGGCTCCGGGAGTAGGTGACGTAGATGCGATCGGAGAGCCGCTTGCCGATCGTCAGGCGGGCGGCGGGATCCAGGCGCGACGACTGCGCCTTCGGATCGACGAGCGACGGCGTGAGCTGGAACGTATCCACGCCGAAGGCCTGTCCGACCACGCGATCGACTTCCGACGAGAAGGCGCTGGTCAGCGCCCGGGAGGCGCGCTCGCGGAGCAGCTGCTGCTGCGGCGTGAGCTGCGTGTTGTAGCGGCGGAACTCCGGGTCGAGCCCTGGGGCGGCGTCGCTGAAGAGGAGGCCGAGGACGTCCACTTCCGGCAGCGGCGGATCGGAGGAGAACTCAGGCGTGAGCCGCTCCGGCGTGCCAGCGGCACGGACGATGACGCGGTAGGTCCGATCGGGGACGCGGACACGCGTCTCGGTCTCGATGTCGAAGAAGGGCTCGATGCGCGTCGGGTTGTTGAAGTCGATGGTGCCCCGGGTCACGACGTACCGGCGCCCTTCGAAGGTCACTTCGCCGCGGTCGATCTCCGCGCGGCCGAAGACCTGCGGGCGGTCGAAGGTGCCCCGCAGCTGCAGGTCGGCCGTCGAGACGATGCGCGCCGTGTTGTTCTCGATCCGGAGCGTGGACGGGGCGTTGATCTGCAGGTCGTAGCGCAGGGGCAGCGTGGACTCGAGGGCCGCGCCGCCCGAGGCCACTGCGTCGCGCGAGAAGTCGAACACACCGATGCCGGCGTCGAACCGGCGGGTGTAGACGGCGCTGCGCACGTTGACCTCGCCGCCGAGGATCGGGGCTTCCACGGGGCCTTCGAGCGTCAGACTGGCGTCCACGAGCGACCGCATGCCCTCCGGGAACCGCAGACGCATCTCCTGGCCGGTCATCGAGAGGTCGAGCCGGCCCGGCAGATAGCCTTCCATGTCGATGCGGCCCCCGAACTGCACCGCGCCGCCCCCGAGACGCGCGGAGAGCCCGTCGAGCGCCAGCCCCCGGGAGTCGAACTGCACGACGCCGCCGATGTCCTCGAGGGCATGAGGCAGCTGGAAGTGCCGGATGCGCCCGTCCAGCACCGTCATCGAACCGTTGACGACGGGCACGGCGACGGTGCCGTCGAAGGTCGCCTCGAGCGAGGCGCGCCCGGAGCTGCGGATATCGGGGACGAAACCCTGCAGGATGCCCAGGTTGGCGGAGCCCTCGGCCCTGAGGGCCAGGCGCTGCCCGTCGAGTTCGACCTGGCCGGACAGGTCGAGTTCGGTGTCCTCGCCCACCAGGCGGACGTCGAGCAGTCGCACGATGTTCTGATCCAGCGCGACGCGGATCGGCGCCTCGTTCCGCAGCCGGTAGTCGAGCAGGCCCAGGTCGAGGCGGTCGACCGTGGCGTCCACGAGCAGGTGCTCGATGTTGGCCAGCTCGCCAACGACGCGTACCGTCCCGCTGGCCACGGCGGTGGTGTACGGGGACAGGCGCGGCTCGAACGCCCGCAGGTACGGATCGAGCGACGTGTCCGATACGCTCAGCGACAGCTCGGCGTCCATCTCGGGCGTCAGCGAGATGCGGCCGGTGCCCGACACCGCCAGCCGGGGCGAGGCCGCTTCGATGCGCACCGTCATCAGGTCGCCGTCGATGCCGAGTTCGCCCACGATCTGGCCGACACCCTCGTCGCCCAGGAACAGGTCGCTCAGGGTGCCGCGCACGCTGTACCGGGGCAGGTCGAAGGTCCCGCTGCCGCCGGCCGTGAAGTCGAGCACGCCGCTGAGCGGCACGCCAGCGGTCTGGAGCAGCGACAGGCTGTCCACGGGCAGGCGACTGGCGCCGATCTCGAACGAGTAGGTGCCATCCCAGCCGACGAACGCGGCGCCGGTGGCACCGCCGGCGCCCTTGCGGATGTCGATCCCGTCGAGACGCACGCCAGGGCCCTCGAACCGGAGCGACGCGGAAGCGGTCTCGAAGGGCTCTTCGTAGGCCCGGCCCTCGTCGATCCGCATCGAGCCGAACCCGAACGGCGTCTCGTACCGCCCGAAGAGGTGGTACTCGCCCGACAGGCGCCCCTCGACCGGGTAGTCATCGAGCTGGAAGGCGTGCCGCAAGTCGGCGAGCGGCCACCGCTCGACCTGCACGATCGCATCGATCTCGTCGCCCCCATCTCGGCGCGGGTAGCCGGCGGCGAAGCGCCCGCCCACGGTCATCGAGCCGCCCGCCTGGGCGATGGTGACGTCGTTCACGTCCACATAGCCGTTCTCGATGACCGCCGAGCCCGAGATCGCGCCCCAGGTGACATCCCACGCCTTCATGGCGTCGCCGGTGAAGAGGCCCTCGATGCGGGGCGCCGTGAAGCTGTTGAGCATCACGCCGTCGAACGTGCCGTGGCCACCCACTTCGACGGCGTTCGTCCGGGCGCCGAAGGCGGTCATCAGGCCGGCGAGCAGCCGGTCGCTCTCCTGCCAGTCGGCGCTGGTCACGTGGAAGGGCAGGCGGGACTGTTCGCCGTACGCCGTGCGCCCCTCGAACTCGATGTAGGTCTCGGTGGTGGCCACCCGGCTCGGCCCGAGGTCCAGCCACTCCGGATCGAAGCGGTAGGCGAGATGGCCTCCCACGGCGACCGGCTCGGTCGGCGTGTGGTTGCTGAACGGTCCCCAGACCTCCCCGAGCCGCGCCTCGCGGTCGATCGACTCCTGCGGCATGCTGCGGGTCATCAGGGTGACGCCAGGCGGAGGCTCCACCTCCATCGTGCCCTCGCCGCGGTGGCCGGAGAAGTCGCCGAGCGGCCACTCGATCAGGTTCCGTCCCGAGGCCCGCCCGTCGAGGCGGATGCCTTCGAGCTCGTGGAACGCGGTGAGCGCCCGGAGATCGACGTTGGTGTACTCCGCGTCGAAGCTGGCGGTGGCGCCCACGTCGGGATCGCCGAGCGGCGCCATACGGAAGCTGAAGCCGGCGTCGCCGTCGAAGAAGGTCGCCTTCGCCCCCGTCACCTCCATGAACTCGGGGACCCACCGGACCGCACCGCGCAGGTTGCCGAACCGGTACGCGTTGACGCCGGCCATCGCGGAGCGGAACGTGCCCGTCAGTTCACGGCCCGTGCGGGTCCGGTCCCCGATCGTCTCCTTGAAGAGATGAAAGGTGCCGGTGAAGTCGCCCGTGCCGAAGAGCGAGAAGGCGTCGCGGGCGAAGAAGATCTCGCGCATCCGCGGGAAGTCGATGCGGGACTGCACGTGATACGTCTGCTCGGGCCAGCGGTTCATGTCCACTTCGCCGGTGAGCACCGAGCGGGCGCCGTCGGTGTCGAGATCGATGCGCTGCAGGAGGATCTGCCCATCCACGATCCGGAACGCGGTCTGCATGTCGGCCCGCATCGGTTCGTAGCCCTGGATACGCACCGTCCCATCGGAGAAGCTCGCCTGGCCACGGTACTCGGAGGTGGGGCGCGTCACCGTCACCTCGAGGTTTCGGGCCACGGTGCTCCAGGGCGTGCCGTAGTCCTCGTAGGTGAACTCGCCCCGCGAGGCGCGGATGTAGGACAGCGTGGTCGTCCACGCGCTCTGGCCCCTGGGGGCGCCGCCGCGGGTGAAGCGCGGGAAGTTGTGCTGGCCGTCGGGACGCATCTCCACGAACATCCGCCAGTCGACCATCTCGATCGCGTCGAAGACGATCCGGCGGTTCACGAGCGTGCTCCAGGGCATGGAGACGTCGATGCGGCGCGCCACGAGGAACGGACGGGCGTCGGGCTCGAGCCCTTCGATGACGAGATCCTCGACCACGAACCGGCCCCGGAACAGATGGATGGACAGGCGGCCGATCCGCATCGGGCGCTCGATGAACCGTGAGCCGGCCGACTCGGCCTGGGCACGCAGCACAGGCCCGAGGTCCACGGTCAGCGAGGTGACGAATGCCACCGCCAGCAGGATCGCGCACGTCATCATGGCCGTGCGGATTGCACGGCGGGTGCCTCGCGTGATCGGGTGGCTGAGGATCTTCTTCACTGAATGGTGACTCGTTTCGCTCCGTCCGCAGGTTCAGTCCATTACGACGAGGGGCGCCCTGGCGTCGACCGACGCGCCGGCCTGCACGAGCACCTCGCGCACGACACCCTCGCGCGGCGCCCGCAGTTCGTTCTCCATCTTCATCGCTTCCACGACCACGAGTCCCTGGCGCGCCCGCACGTGCTCCCCTGCCGTCACGAGCACGCGGGCCACACGGCCCGGCATCGGCGCCCTCACCGTGAGGGCCTCCAGGGCAGCACCCGACCCGCTATCGGCGCGCGCCGAAAGCGCGCCCGGGCTTCCGTGGCGGACAGGTCCGGAAACGACCCCGACCGGCTGCCCGTCCACACGGACCAGGCCGATTCCTGGAAACTCGCCGGCGAACGACACGAGGTGGCTGCGACCGGCCGCCGGATGCGCCTCCGACTCTGCCGGCAGGCCGCCGAGCAGCAACGACCAGCCGTCGTGGGTCCGGCGGAGGTCCACAGCAAAGCGCTCGCCATCGAGCATCACGGTCAGGCGCTGCGGCTCCCGGATCACTTCCACGTGCCGCGCGCGGCCGTTGACCTCGATGGAGAACATCACGAGCGGAGCCCTTCGATGCGTGCGGCGTATCGCCAGCCCGGCCCACGGCCCTGGGGCGGCGTCTCCGGTTTGCCGTCCCCCTCAACCGTAGCACGCGCGGCGCCCGCCAACCGCAGGGCCGCCGCGATGGCCGCCACATCCCCGGCGCCCGGCCCGGCAGGCCAGAAGGGCTCGCCATTGCGCGAGGCCAGCACCTCGTCGAGGTACGCCGTGTGGTACGCCGCGGAGTCGAAGACGGGCTGACGGAGCATCCAGCGGAAGAACGGCAGTGTCGTGCTCACGCCGATGACCTCGAACTCGTCGAGCGCTCGGCGCAACCGCGCAATGGCCTGGTCGCGGTCCTCGCCCCAGACGCTGAGCTTCGCCAGGAGCGGATCGTAGTGGAGCGGGACGTCGCTGCCCACGGCGACGCCGCTGTCGAGCCTGATCCCCGGTCCTTCCGGCGTCCGCAGAGCACTGATGCGTCCGGGTGAGGGCAGGAATCCGGCATCCGGATCCTCGGCATACACCCGGCACTCGATCGCGTGGCCCCTGGGCGTCAGCAGGGCCTCGGGCGCGAGGCGGAGCGGCTCTCCGGCGGCAATGCGCAGCTGCCACGCGACGAGGTCGACGCCCGTGACGAGCTCGGTGATCGGGTGCTCGACCTGCAGGCGCGTGTTCATCTCGAGGAAGTAGAAGTGCTCCTCGCCGTCGAGGAGGAACTCGACCGTCCCCGCGTTCACGTACCCGACGGCCTTCGCCACCGCCACGGCCGCCTCCGCCATCCGGCGCCGCACGGAGGTGCCGACGACCGGAGACGGCGTCTCCTCGATCACCTTCTGATGCCGCCGCTGGACCGAGCACTCGCGCTCGACGAACGGGACGACGGTGCCGTGAGCGTCCGCCAGCACCTGGACCTCGATGTGCCGGGGACGCACGAGGCGGCGTTCCAGATAGATCGTGCCGTCGCCGAAGGCCGTCGTCGCCTCCGAACGCGCCAGACGGATCGCAGGCAGCAGGTCGTCCGGCAGGCCGGCCACCCGCATGCCCTTCCCGCCTCCGCCAGCCACGGCCTTCACCAGCAGGGGGTATCCAACAGTGGCGCCGGCGGCGACCACGGCCTCTTCGGAGGCATCCGGGGACAACGGCGCGTCGAGGCCGGGCACGACGGGCACGCCGGCGGCGGCCGCGATGCGACGCGCGGCCACCTTGTCGCCCATCAGGCCAATGGCCTCAGGAGAAGGCCCCACGAAGCCCAGACCCGCGTCGCGACACGCCCGGGCGAAGGCCGCCTGCTCCGAGAGGAACCCGTATCCGGGATGCACGGCGTCGGCGCCGGCACCGAGGGCCGCCGCCACCAGGCGCTCGATGTGCAGGTAGCTCTCGGCGGGACTGTTGCCGCCAATCGGGCAGGCCCGATCCGCCATCCGGACATGGAGGGCGGCGCGGTCGCACTCGGAGTACACGGCCACGGTCCCGAGCCCCAGATCCCGACACGCCCGGATGATCCGCACGGCAATCTCGCCGCGGTTGGCGATGAGGATTGTCTTCACGCAGTCGTCTGGCTGAGGGGCCGGTGCCGGATCGCAGGCAACGCGGGCCAATTCTAGCACCTGACCGCCGCGCGGCCCGCGACGCGGCGGGCGCGGTCAGAGCGGAATGTTGCCGTGCTTGCGCGGCGGGTTGCGCTGCCGCTTGCCGTCCAGGCCGTGGAGGGCGGCCACCAGCCGGGGGCGCGTGTCGCGCGGACGGATCACTTCGTCCACGAAACCGTGACGCGCCGCCACGTACGGGTTGGCGAACTTCTCGCGGTACTCGGCCACACGCGCGGCGCGCGCGGCCTCGACATCGGCGGCCGTCTCGAACTCGCGCCGGTACAGCAGGTTGACCGCGCCCTCGGCGCCCATCACGGCGATTTCCGCTGTCGGCCACGCGAAATTCACGTCGGTCCGCAGGTGCTTGCTCGACATCACGCAGTAGGCGCCGCCGTAGGCCTTGCGGGTGATGACGGTGAGCTTCGGCACCGTCGCTTCAGCATACGCGTAGAGCAGCTTGGCGCCGTGCCGGATGATCCCGCCAAACTCCTGCATCGTGCCTGGCAGGAAGCCGGGCACGTCCTCGAAGGTCACCAGCGGCACGTTGAACGCGTCGCAGAAGCGCACGAACCGCGCCCCCTTGATGGACGCGTCGATGTCGAGCGTGCCGGCCAGGTGGGCGGGCTGGTTCGCGACGATCCCCACTGGCCAGCCCCCGAGTCTGGCCAGGCCCACCAGGAGGTTCCGCGCGAAGTGCTGGTGCACCTCGAGGAAGTAGCCATCGTCCACGACGGCGCGGATGACGTCGAGCATGTCGTACGCCTGGCTGGGCGCGGCAGGGATCAGGGTGTCGAGCGCCTCGTCCACCCGGTCCACGGGGTCGGTGGCCGTCACCCGGGGCGGATCGTCGACGTTGTTCGAGGGCAGCAGCGCCAGCAGCTCGCGAATGAGCCGGATGCACGCCGCGTCGTCGTCCACCGCGAAGTGCGCGACGCCGCTGACCTCGTTGTGGGTCATCGCGCCGCCGAGGGCCTCCTTGGAGACGTCCTCATGGGTCACGGTGCGTACGACGTCGGGGCCCGTCACGAACATGTGGCTCGTGCCCTTCACCATGATCGTGAAGTCGGTGATGGCCGGCGAGTAGACGGCCCCGCCGGCGCACGGCCCCATCACCGCCGACACCTGCGGCACGACGCCGGACGCCAGGGTGTTGCGCAGGAAGATGTCGGCATAGCCACCGAGCGACAGCACACCTTCCTGGATGCGCGCCCCACCCGAGTCGTTCAGGCCGATGATGGGCGCCCCAACCGTGACGGCCAGGTCCATCAGCTTGACGATCTTGGCGGCGTTGGTCTCGGAGAGCGATCCGCCGAACACCGTGAAGTCCTGGGCGAAGGCATAGACCAGGCGCCCATCCACGCGGCCGCGCCCCCCCACCACGCCGTCACCGGGCACCAGCTGGGCGTCCATGCCGAAGTCGCGGCACCGGTGGGTGACCAGCTTGTCGATCTCCTCGAACGTGCCGGGATCGAACAGCAGATCGATGCGCTCGCGCGCCGTGAGCTTGCCGGCCTCGCGCTGCCGCCGCAGGCGCTCCTCGCCGCCGCCACGCTCCGCGCGCCGCTGCAGGTCGGCGAGGAAGGCGTCCTGGTCGGGCATGGAATGGAGCGGCGTCAGGCGCGAGCGGCCTGAGCCTTCTCCCAGTCCTTGAGGAAGCGCTCGAGGCCGATGTCGGTGAGCGGATGCTTGAAGCACTGCTCGATCACCGCGGGGGGCACGGTGACCACATCGGCTCCCATCCGCGCCGCTTCCACGATGTGGATCGGATGGCGAACGCTCGCCACGAGCACCTCGGTCCCGAACTCGAAGTTGTCGAAGATGTCGACGATCTCCCGGATGAGCTGCATGCCCGTGGCGCCGATGTCGTCGAGGCGACCGACGAAGGGGCTCACGTAGGCCGCGCCGGCCTTCGCCGCCAGCCAGGCCTGGGTCGCGGAGAAGATCAGCGTCACGTTGACGCGGATGCCTTCGTCGGCCAGGGTCCGGCACGCCCGGACGCCGTCCTTGGTGAACGGGACCTTGACGACGATGTGCTCGTCGATGGCGGCGAGTTCGCGGCCCTCGCGGACCATGTCGGCGGCCTCGGTGGTCACGACCTCTGCGCTGACGGGGCCCTGCACGATACGGCAGATCTCCTTCAGTGTCTCGCGCGGATCGCCACTGACACGGGCCATGAGCGACGGGTTGGTGGTGACACCATCGAGCACCCCGAGGCTGGCGAGCGGTTCGATCTCGGCCACGTTGCCGGTGTCGACGAAGAGCTTCATGAAACCTCCGATAGAGAAGGCAGGTTGATGGCCTGCGGGGCCCGGTGCGCGGTCACCGGGCGGTCTCGGTCACCCGGTTCGACTCACCACTGACGTTCCCCGAGGGCTGTCGCCGGTCCACCGCCACCACCGCGTACTCGTAGGCGACACCGGGCACGACCGCCTGGTCCCGGAAGCGTGCCTCGGCGATGGGCAGGGGTGTGAGCCGCTGCAGTGTGGCATCGCCCGGCGAACCGCGCAAGACCAGGTAGCCCGCCAAATCGGCCTCCGTCCCGGGCTCCCAGAGCAGATTGATGGCGCCCTCCACGGCCAGGGCAGAGAGCCCCTGCGGCGGACTGGGCGCAAACGTGTCCTGCGGCGTCACGCAGGCGGGAGCAGTCGCCTCGCTCTCGGTCGTGTCGGGAGCAAGCGCGACGGTGCGCACGACATAGCAGCGCTGCTCGCCGAACGCGACGGGCTCGCGAAACTCCGGGGCGTCGATGGGCTGGGCCGTCACCGCGGTTGGCACGGTCGCCGGCCAGGGCGGTTCTGGCGCGGTACCCCCGGGCGCGGGGAGACGATAGACA
>JABFRY010000502.1 GCA_013140955.1 Acidobacteriota bacterium | reverse complement strand
GTCACAGCAGCCCGGCACCACCACGACCGCGTGCCTGGCGCCGCGCCCGTTGACCCACGCCGCGAAGCGCTGGCCTCGTTCGAGGCGCGAGGCGCCCTGCGCCATCGCCGCGCAGGACGCGTCGAAACCGCGGTTGGCGAAATTGTCGAGCTCGCCTAGCAGGTAGGTGACCGGACGGGCCCGCAGCTGTTGACGCAGTTGCTCGTCGCTCAGCCGCGTCGCATAGCCGCGACGGTCCTTGAGGCCGTAGGGCCAATCGTCGTAGAAGCTGCAGAAGCCCACCCGGTCGGAGGGCTGCAGCCGGCCATCGACCAGCGCCAGCCGATCGGGGTCGGGATACGCATAGCTCGCCGGATTGGAGACGACGTAGGACACCGGCACGCCCAGCGTGTCGTGCACCTGGTTCGACAGGCTGTACCGCGTGACGAACTGCCCGCCGGCCGAGTGCCCGGCGATGACGATCCGTGTCAGCGCCGGGAAGGTGGCGCGGTCCGCCAGCCGGCGCAGCAGCCGATCGACCACGTCGTAGGTCGTGACCTCAGGGGCGTTCATGGCGGGCCCGCCACTGGTCCACGCGCTCGCGCCCTGGCAGCCCCAGTTGGCTTCGTCCTTGGCGAACGTGTCGTCGCACAGAAACCCGTCGTTCGAACCGAACCGGGGCGCCACGACCAGCGTGCGCTCCCCTCGCCGCGCCCGGGCGGCCTCGGCCACCAGACGGAACTCCGGCGCCGCATTGCGGCCGCCTCCGTGCACGAGCAGGAGCGCGGTGGTGATGGCCGGGTCCGGCACGTCGAGCGGGTGCGTGCGGTACACGGGCGTGCGGACGGGACCGCTGCCGAGCACGACCCACTCGAGGCAGGTGTCGTCGGCGGCGGTGCAGGGTTCGGCGGCGGTGGCCGGCACTGTCCCCGCCAGCAGCAGGATGCCTGCGGCAAGGGCCGTCGAGAGGACGACGCGCAGCGGGCGGAGATGCCGGCGTGCACCGGCGCGCGCCTTGAACGCCGTGGCAGGGCTGATCAGCATGGCCATCACTCGGGCTCGGCGGTTGCGAGCAGCGCCGCCAACTCGGGCTTCACGACCTTGCCCATGGCATTGCGGGGCAGCGCCTCGACGATGCGCAAGGCTCGCGGAACCTTGTAGGGCGCCAGTTCCTCCCGCGCCCACGCCTGGAGGAGCTCGAGCGAGAGCGGGGCATCGGGGCGCGCCTCGACCACCGCCGACACGCGCTCGCCCCATTCGGCGTCCGCCACGCCGACCACGGCGCATTCCGCGACGGCGGGATGGCGCCGGAGCACTTCCTCGATCTCGAGTGCGGACACCTTGTATCCGCCGGTCTTGATGATGTCCACGCTGGTGCGGCCGAGCAGGCGGTAGGCGCCACGGTCACGCACGGCCACGTCGCCGGTCCTGAACCACCCCTCGCGAAACGCCACCTGCGTCTCCTCGGGCCGCCGCCAGTACTCCAGAAAGACCGTCGCGCCTCGCACCTCGAGCTCGCCCGGCTCCGCATCGTCTGGAATCACGTCTCCCGACTCGCGGACCAGCCGCACCTCCACGCCGGGCAGGGGCGCGCCCACCGATCCTGGCCGACGCTCGCCGTCGAGCGGGTTCGAGAGCGCCATCCCCAGTTCGGTCATGCCGTAGCGCTCGAGCAGCGTGTGCCCGGTGAGGGCCCGCCATCGCTCGAGGGTCGTCACCGGCAAGGCGGCCGAGCCCGACATCATCAGGCGCAGCCGGCCGGCGCCGGCCGACCACGCCCGCTGCACGTCGGGCGAGGCCGCCTCCCACGCCGCGATGAGCCGCAGGTAGATCGTGGGCACCGCCGTGAACACGGTGATGTCGCCCGAGGCGAGGCGACGCCAGACCGCGCCCGCGTCGAAGGCGGGCAGCATCTCACAGGTGCCTCCCACGGCAAGCGCGGTGATGAGGCCGTTGACGAGCCCGTGCACGTGATGGAGCGGCAGCACGAGCAGGATGCGGTCGGCAGGCGTCCAGCCCCACGCCGAGACGAGGGCCGACACCTGCGCACCGAGGCCGGCATGGGTGGTGACGACGCCCTTCGGGCGTCCCGTCGTCCCGCTCGTGTAGATGATCAGCGCGCGACGCCCGGCACCGAGATGCGGATGCGCCGTGAGGGCCGGCGCCGCGAGCGCCGCGTCGGTCGTGATCAGCCGCACGCCCGCGGCCGCACAGAGCGGTGCCAGGGCGGGAAGGTACCCGGGCGCGGCCACCACCACGTCGGCCTCCGCATCGCGGATGACGTAATCGAGCTCGGCGGGAGGATGGGAGACCGCCAGTGGAACCGCCACGCCGCCCGCGCGCCAGGTGCCGCGCAACACGGCAGCGTAGGCGAACGACGGGGGGACGAGGAAGGCGACGCGCGCTCCCCCGAGATCGTCACGCCCGGCCAGCAGGGCACCCGCCACGCGACTGGCGGCCTCGTCGAGCTGCTCGTAGGTGACGTCGCCGTCGGGGGCGGAAATGGCGATCCGTGGGGTGGACATACGCGGTCTGAGCCGTGCGTGGGCGCGGCCGGGAGGATGCTAGCACAGCCACCACGGGCCACGTGGGTATGCGGCTGGCGCTGACGGTGTGCCCGGGGCTCCTCCGCCGGGGCCGCCCGGCGGTGCGTTCGGTGGCAGTGCGGTGTGTTTGGTAGTCCTGGCGGCACTGACCGTGCTCAGCGGTGCGCGGCGAGGCTCAGTGCGACGAGTCGGGGGCAGGCGCGGCGGGCGCCCCGACGGGCATGCCGGCGTGTCCTTCGGGCATCGGGGGACCTTGGTGCGAATCGCTCGCCGGCAGCGTCTCGTGATCCCGTGCCTGTGGCGTCTCGTGATCCCCTGCCTGTGGCATCGCGGCATGGTCGTCCGACTCCCCCGCC
>JABFRY010000407.1 GCA_013140955.1 Acidobacteriota bacterium | reverse complement strand
TCGTCGAGCCGGAGGGCCGGGTCGGGGTGTTGTTGCCGAAGCGCCGACCGCTAGCGCGCGACCGGTGCGTCGGCGGCGCCTGCCGTCAGGGTGTGACGAAGCGGTCCTCGAAGTGATAGGCCACGTGCACGCCCCATACTGCCACCCGGCGCGTCCGCTGGTCGGCTGACACCGCGACCATCCGGATCTCCGGCCGGATCGAGAGGTGCTGCCGGACGATGATGTCGAGACCGGCACCGATTGCCCAGGCAGCATCGGTGAAGGCCTGCGTGCCCTGCAGCGTGCCGCCTCCGGTGTCTGTGCGGGAGCGGTAGAAGTCGGGAACATCCTGATTTCCCAGGTCCACCGAGGCATGGTGTACCCCGAAGCCGCCGGACAGGAACGGCATCACCCGCTGTGCCGGCACGAGCGTGACGCGGCCCCCGAGGAGCACGGCGAACGACGTGGTGCCTCGCCCCTCGCCCAGCCACCAGCCACTGCCGTCGAGCGTGAGGTGCGGCGTCAACTCCCAGCCGGCGCCGAAGCCGCCTGCAGGCGTGGTGCCCTCAGCCGACGCGGCGCCTCCGAAAACAGCGATCGTGGTGCCGCGCTCCCACTCGCTGCCCGAGGTCTGGGCTCTCGCGACGAGCGGGACCAGCATCAGCAGCATCGCCACGGCGAGCGTCCTTCCCGTGCGAGGACCCAACGGCGTTATCGCATGCACGGACCAACGGCGCGCTGGCCGAGCCGTGACGCCCGATTGCGGATCACGTCCGGTGCCGCGCCCTGTCTGGTTCGTGCTCACGCCCACACCTCCCACTTGCGGTGCAGCAAGCGGCGCGCCAGCCTGCGCCACGCTCCAGGGGACGCGCGACTGACTGCGCGTGCCGACCGGGGACCTGCGAGGTGCGGAATCTCGCGAGCGTCTGGGGAGATTTCGTGGTGGCCGCCGAGTGAATCCCAGGGACCCCCGCAGGACTCTGTAGCGTGTGGAGGTCGGATCCATGACGCTCACTCGGATGCTCGCTCTCGCCCTCGTCGCGGCCGGTACCGGCCTGGCCGCCTGCGGTGATACGCCCGCTGCGCCGTCCTCGGTCCAGGTCCCTCCCGTGTCTGTCGCCGTCCTCGAAGGGCTGCTGACGAGAGCCATCCAGGATGAGTTTCGCGCCGAGGCGATCTACGAAGGGGTCCTGGCAGACTTCGGACCCGTCGTGCCCTTCGTGAACGTCCTGACGGCCGAGGAGCGGCACTCGGCGGCCATCGCGCGGCTTCTTGCGGCTCGCGGGCTGGCCGTGCCGGCAAGCAGCACATCGGCCGGCACGGTACCGCACTTCTCGAGCCTGGCCGCGGCGTGCGTGGCTGGCGCGGTCGCGGAACGCGAAAACATCGCGATGTACGACGACCTCCTGCAGGGGGCGCTTCCCGCGGACGTTCGGACCGTGTTCACCAACAACCAGGCCGCCTCGCGGCTCAACCACCTGCCGGCGTTCGAGCGCTGCAGCTAGCGGTGATCTTCGCATCGGTGTCGCACGCCATCCCGGTCCTCCGGCGCGACGCCGCTAGTCGCCTCGACCGGGCCGGTGCGACGCGCGCCTGTGGAGCCCGCGTCGTTCTCCGCCGGCCCACCAGCGGACATGTATCATGAGGTCCGTTCGCCCCCGGTGATCGCGATCCGGCGGCGGCATCACCATGCGTTTCCTGTTCATCGCCAAGCAGAAGAAGAACATCGACACGTTCCAGGGCGCCGTGGCCCGTCTGCTGGCGGACGGACACGAGGTGGTGCTCGTGGTGCAGGACCGGACACCGGCCATCGACGCCCGGATCGTGCAGGAACTCGGCGCCCCCGGCCTGTCGCTGGCCACTGCGCCCGCGGCCCGTGGGGATGCCTGGCGTACCGAGGCGCCTCTCGTCCGCAGCCTGCGCGACTGGCTGCAGTACTCGCGTGCCCCGTATGCGGGCGCCGGCAAGCTGCGCCAGCGGGCGCTCGAGAAGCTCGAGAAGGAACTGGTGCTGTCGGGCACCGCCCCCGGGCTGGACCTGGCGGCGGCCGACCCGGCGCGCGCGGCGCGCCTCAGGCGCCTGCTGGCGCTGGTCGAGGCCTCGATGCCCGCCGACGCGCTGCACCGGGAGTTCATCGCGCGTCACGCACCCGACGTGGTGCTGGTGACTCCGGGCGTGCACTTCGGGTCGGCCCAGGCCGACTTCGTGAAGGCCGCCCGCGCCCTCGGCATTCCGGCCTGGATGCTGCTCTTCAGCTGGGACAATCTCAGCACGAAGGGCGCGCTGCACGTGATGCCCGATCTCCTGTTCGTGTGGAACGAGCACCAGCGCACCGAGGCGGGGGCGCTGCACGACGTGCCCGCCGACCGCGTGGTGGTGGTCGGCGCCCCGCGCTTCGACGAGTTCTTCACGCTGCGCCCGGTCGTGTCCAGGCCCGAGTTCTTCCGGCCGCTCGGCCTCGACCCCGCGAGGCCCACGCTCCTCTACGTGTGCTCGTCGCGCTTCGTGGCCGGCAGCGAGGTGCCCTTCATCCGCACCTGGCTCGCCGCGCTGCGCCAGTCCCCACGTGAGGTGCTCCGCACCTGCAACGTGATCGTCCGTCCGCATCCCGACGTGGACATCATGGACGGCGGCGACGTCGAAACAGTGGGCTGGCGGGACATGCCCCAGGCCAGCGGGTGGGTGCAGCGGCCCCTCGAGGATCCCGGCGCCATCGTGCTCCGCACCACCTATCGCACGCAGCAGGCCTTCTTCGAGTGCCTGCACCATGCCGCTGCCGTGGTGGGACTCAACACGAGCGCCGAACTCGAGGCGGGCATTGCGGGACGTCCCGTCTTCACCGCACGGGTGAGCGACGGTCAGTCGGACACGCTGCACTTCAACTACCTGCTGCACGAGCACGGAG
>JABFRY010000361.1 GCA_013140955.1 Acidobacteriota bacterium | reverse complement strand
GCCCTGGCCCTGGTACGCGCACCAGCTCGCGAAGGCATGCGCGGCGTCTCGTGACCGAGGCCATCCGCGTCACGGATCTCCGCCTCGTGCACCAGGCCGACGGCGCGGCGCTGGCCCGCCGCTGGAGTCGCGCCGAACGGTGAAGACACGAGGGGCGAAGGGTGCGGTGAGCCGGCCCAGCCCGGAGGCCGAGGCTGGAAGGCCGACTCCAGAAGGCTGGTGCCCGATTCGGCAGGGTCCGACGGGTGCCCCAGGGGCTGGCTACCGCTACGCGGGCACGTCGAAGACCGCGACGATGGCGCCGTGGTCGCTCGTGCCGGTCTCGCGCTCCACCGTGCAGCTGGACGCCCGTTCCGCCAGTGCGCGCGAGGCGAGCACGTAGTCGATCCGCCAGCCGATGTTCCGGGCGCGGAGGTTGCGCCACGGTGCCCACCACGTGAACAGTTCCGCGTCGTCGGGGTGCAGGCGCCGCTGGACGTCATCGAGTCCACGACTGATCAACCGCTCCAGCAGGGCGCGCTCTTCGGGACGCTGGCCGATGACGCGCGGCTTGCGCTCCTTCGGGTGTACGTCCATGTCCGTACGGGCCACGTTCAGGTCCCCGCACACGATGAGCGGGCGTCCGTCCTGTTGCTGCGCATCGGCCCAGGCGTCGAGCGCCTCGAGGAAGCGGAGCTTGGCGTCGAAGTCCTTGCCCCCGTTCGGCACATAGACCGACGCGATGGTGGCCTGGGGCAGATGGACGGTCACCAGGCGATGCTCGAAGTCGAACGACGGGTGGTGGAAGTCCGGTCTTTCCGGACAGAGGGCCTTGCTGACGTGCAGGCCGACACCGGAGTAGCCCTTGCCCCCGTGCCAGTAGCACCAGTAGCCCTCCATCTCGACCACCCACACGGGAAGCTGCTCTGGCGACGCCTTGAGCTCCTGGAGGCAGATGACGGCGGGGCGCTCGCGCTCCACGATTTCCTGCAGCTCCGCCTGACGGGCGCGCACGCCGTTGACGTTCCAGTTGAGGATCTTCATCACGCGGCGACCTGGGCCCTCTCGGACATGCTGCCGGCGCTCGGCCGGCGAGTGCCGGCAGCCGCCGGTGCGGCGCCCGGCTGGCCAGGTGCGCCGAGCCAGGATGGTGGGGGAATGTGAGCGATCCGCAACGGTTCGCTATCATACCGGCGGTGGGGAACACGAGCACGCGGGCGTCGGGAATTCGGCCACGGCTGACGCCGCGCGCGGGCCTCGGCGTCCTTGTCGTCCTGCTGCTTGCGACCGCGCTGCAGCCGCTCACCCCGGCCGCCCAGGTGGCCGGCGTGCTCACCACGCCACGCCAGCAGTTTGGCGCCGATGTTGGGGACGACTACTTCCTGGCCACGTACGCGCAACTCGAGGAGTACTGGCGTGTGCTGGACCGGCAGTCTCCCCGCATGTCGCTCGTCGACATCGGCTCGACGGCCGAGGGGCGCTCCCAGTGGATGGCCGTGGTCACCGCGCCCGAGAACCACGCCCGGCTCGACAGATACCGCGCCATCTCGCGCCGGCTCGCCACCGCGTCCGGCCTCACCGACGCGGAGGCGAGGGCACTGGCCGCCGAAGGAAAGGCGGTGGTGTGGATCGATGGCGGGATCCATGCCGACGAAGTGGTGGGCAGCCAGCAGCTCATCGAACTGGTGTATCAGCTCGTGAGCCGCTCGGATGCCGAGACGCTCCGGGTGCTGCGCGACGTGATCGTGCTCGTGGCCCACGCGAATCCGGACGGCCACGCGCTCGTGGCCGACTGGTACATGCAGGAGCCCGACCCCCGCCGGCGATCGCTCGCGAACGTGCCGCGGCTGTACCACAAGTACATCGGGCACGACAACAACCGGGACTTCTTCCTGTCGAGTCAACCCGAGACCACCAACATCAACCGGGTCCTCTACCGGGAGTGGTTTCCGCAGATCGTCTACGACCATCACCAGACGGGCCCCCTGGGGACCGTGATGTTCGCACCGCCCTTCCGCGACCCGTTCAACTACGCGCTCGACCCCCTGGTGCCCGCGATGATCGACATGGTCGGGTCGGCCATGCAGGCCCGGTTCGTCGCCGAGGGCAAGGCGGGCGTCACGACCCGCCTCGGCGCCACGTACTCCACCTGGTGGAACGGCGGGCTGCGCACCACGGCCTATTTCCACAACCAGATCGGTCTGCTGACGGAGATCATCGGGAGTCCGACGCCGATCCGTGTCCCCTTCGTGCCCGAACGCCAGTTGCCGGCCGGTGACCTGCCGTTGCCCATCCCTCCGCAGACATGGCGGTTCCGGCAGTCGATCGAGTACTCCATGACCGCCAATCGGGCCGTCCTGGACCTGGCCTCGCGCTATCGCGAGACGCTCCTCCTCAATGCCTACCGGATGGGCACTCGGGCGATCGCCAGGGGCAGCACCGATTCGTGGACCACCACACCCCGGCGGCTTCAGGCCTTCGGCGTGTCCGGAGGGGCCACACGGCCGCGGACCGGCCTGGACGAGACGCCGCAGCCGGCGATTCGGTTCGAGCAGGCACTGCGTGACCCGCGGCTCCGGGACCCGCGTGGCTACATCCTGCCCGCCGACCAGCCCGACTTTCCCACGGCCACGAAGTTCGTCAACGCGCTGCTCAAGAACGGCGTGACGGTCCTGCGCGCCTCGGCGGCCTTCGAGGCCGCTGGCCGGCGCTATCCGGCCGGGTCCTACGTCGTGAAGACCGCCCAGGCGTTCCGCGCCCACGTGCTCGACATGTTCGAGCCGCAGGATCACCCCGACGATCGGCCCTCGCCAGGAGCCCCCCCCACGCCGCCATACGATGCCGCCGGGTGGACGCTCGCGTTTCAGATGGGCGTCCGCTTCGATCGTGTCCTGGACGGTTTCGACGGCCCCTTCGTGGAACTGTCGGGCGCGGTCGCGCCCGTGCCTCCGGGACCGGTCCGCGGCGTGGACGGCGCCAGCGGGTTCCTCCTGAGCCACCACCAGAACGACGCCTTCGTGGCGGTGAATCGGCTCCTGGCAGCCGGCCATGTCGTGTACTGGCCAGCCGACCGACGGACCGGTGGTGCGCCGAGCGGGACGGGGGCCATGTTCGTGCCCGCCCGCCCCGGCGTGCTCGCGCTGCTGCGACAGGCGGCTGCGGAGGTCGGCATTTCCGTGACCGGCACACGGGTGCCGCCGGCAGGCGAGGCGCTGCGCGTCGCCCCAGTGCGGGTCGGCCTCTGGGACACCTATGGCGGGTCGGTGTCGAGCGGCTGGCTGCGCTACCTCCTCGAGGAGTACGAGTTCCCGTTCGAGGTGGTCTATCCGCCCGGTCTCGATGCCGGTGGCCTGCGCGCGAAGTACGACGTGCTGATCCTGCCCGACGGCGCGGTCACGCCACGCGACGCCGCTCCCGGTCCGCTGCCGGCCGACGTCCCGGCCGCGTACCGGGGCACGGTGGGATCGGTGACCAGCACTCGCACGCTGCCGCATCTGCGGCAGTTCGTCGAGGAGGGCGGCACCCTCATCGCGATGGGAGGGTCCACGGTCGTGGCCGACCTCCTCCGCCTGTCCGTCTCGAACGGGCTCACCGAGGCCGGCTTCGGCGGGCGCTCCAGACCCGTGGGTGCCGACCGCTTCTACGTGCCCGGCTCGGTGCTCAGGGCGCGGGTGGACAACACGCTCCCGCTCGGGTACGGGTTCGAGCCGGATGTCGACGTGTTCTACGACAACAGCCCCGTGTTCAGGCTCGACGGGAACGGCCCGGGCCGGCAGGTCGCGTGGTTCGCCAGCGCCACGCCGCTCCGCAGCGGATGGGCCTGGGGACAGGGGCTGCTGCAGGGCGCCGCCATGGCGGTGGACGTGCCACTCGGCCGTGGCCACGTGGTGCTCTTCGGGCCCGATGTGGCGTTCCGTGCCCAGCCGCACGGCACGTTCCGGTTCCTCTTCAATGCCCTGTTCTTCGGTACCGCGACCCCGGTGCCCTCGGTGCCGGCTCGCTGAGGGTGGCGGTGCCCGCGCCGTGATGCCGGTCCCGGCTCACGCGCCGGCCGGTGTGCCGTCCAGGCGGCGCCGCACGAGCGCGTACACGTCATCGACGCGCACACGCTTCAGGCACTGGTTGTCGTTGCACGAGGTGAGTCGCTGGTTGAACGGGCTCACGCACGGGCTGCATGAGAGCCGTGTGTGCACGACGTCGGAGCGCGGGGTCAGTGGGCGGTACCGGTCCGGGTGCTCGGGGCCGAAGCACACGATCACGTGGACCCGTGTGAGACAGGCGAAGTGGGCCGGTCCCGAGTCGTTGGTGACCAGGACCTGCGCGATGTCGAAGAGATGGAGCAGCTCGGTCATCGTCGTCTCGCCGGTCATGTCGATCACCCGGGGCGAACGCACGCGCTCCACGATGTAGCGGGCATCGGGCTTCTCGCTGGCGACCCCCGTGATGACGATGCACAGGTCCGGGTCTTCCAGCAGGCGCGAGGCGAGCTCCGCGTACGAGTCCAGGGGCAGGCGCCGCATGGGGAAGCGGTTGCTGGCGTTCGGGTTCAGCACCACGATTCGGCGCGCCGTGGCGGCCTCGGGTGCGTGTCCGACGAGTTTCCCGCGGATGGCCCGCTCGGCGGCCGCATCGGTGGTGATGGTCGGCACGGCGTACGAGTCGTCGGCATAGGCGCGCTTGACCGACGGAATCTGTCCCGGCGGCTCGACGAGCGCGTGCACCAGGTCGAGGAAGGTCGTGGCCGCGTGCACGTGCGGGTTGTAGAGCACGCGGTGCGTCAGGAAGTCGCCCGTGTACAACCCCTCCTGGGTGAAGCGGTGGAAGCCCACGCGCGTCGGGGCGCCCGCCACATAGGACAGGAGGCTGCTGAAACGGACGAAGCTCTCGAGATTGATCACCGTGTCGATGCGCCGCTGACGGGCACTGCGCATGAACGCCAGCGTGCCCCGGAGCACGGACGACAAGGATCGGCTGTCGATGGTGAGGATGTCGTTCGGGTCGAGGATGCCCAGCATCTCCAGGCTGGGTCGGGCCTGGTCGAAGCAGAGGAAGTGCAAGGTCGCGTCCGGGAAGAGCTCGCGGGCCTTGCGCAGCGCGGGGGCCGCCACGACCATCGTGCCCATCTCGGCCAGCTGGATGAAGAGCACGCGCTTCGGCTGGTCCTGCGGGGGACGTGTCCCTCCCAGCCACTGGCCGAGGCGGTGTGCGAGCGTGACCACGAAGCACAGCGGGACGCCGACCCAGAAGTCGATCCGCCGCATCGTGTTGGGTTCCACTGGCTGCTCCTGGGGACACGGGCGTCCCGGTCACGCACCCGCACGGACGTGGTGTCCGCAGGGTGGTGATCCACAAGAGAATACCCGGAGCCGGAGCGTCGGGGGAAAGGGCCGGTTGCGCGGTGGCGGCCCCGTCGATCAGGAGGCGGCGGCTGCGCGTGTGGCAAGCCAGCTGCGGGCGCCGGCGCAGAGGATCCCGACGTCGCGCGTGAGGCCAGCCACCACGGCGGGCGCACTGGCCATCTGGCCGTTCGCAGCCAGCCGCTCGAGGTCGAGCGTCGCCTGTGTGGCCGAGTCGAGGCCGAACGTGGCGACCGACCCCCGCAGCCGGTGTGCGCCAGCCTTGAGGGCGGCGGCGTCGCCTGTGGCCACGGCCTCCTCGATGGTACGGAGCAGGCCAGGCGCGGTGTCGAGCAGCATTTGCGTGATCTCGGCCACCAGCAGGTCGTCTTCGTATTCCGCCAGCAGTCGGGAGGGATCGAATTGAGGTCGCATGCCGTTCCGAAGTGCAGCTTGCGTGCCGGACTGCGCGGCGGGCAGAGCCGTGTGGGATGGCCGTTTTGCGCCTGTGCGTGCACCGCGCACGTGCGGACCGGTCACAGGGCGTGGCGAATCCGCACGCCGGCGTGTCGGCTTCCCGCGCGGGTGTCGGCCGCGTGGCAGGGGCTCCTTCAATGAAGGAACCACAGCATGAGGCGCTCGCCGCCGCCATCCGGGCGGGCGGCGCCATCACCGTCCTCACCGGCGCGGGTGTCTCGGCGGCGAGCGGCGTGCCCACGTTCCGCGGTCAGGATGGGTTGTGGCGGTCGTTTCCGGCAGAGCAGCTCGCAACCGCGGAGGCATTCGACCAGGATCCGGCCCTGGTCTGGGAGTGGTATGCGTGGCGTCGCGCGCTCGTGGCCGCGGCGCAGCCGAATGCCGCCCACCGCGTGCTCGCCGACTGGTCGTGCCGTCCCGACGCCGACGTCCGGATCGTCACGCAGAACGTCGACGACTTACACGTGCGCGCCGGCACGGTCCGGCTCGTCCGACTCCACGGCTCCCTGTGGGAACTCGCCTGCAGGAACCGCTGCGCGACCGCGCCGCCGACCTGGCCGGATCTGCGCGTGCCCCTGCCGGTGATGCCCCCTCGTTGCCCGCACTGCGGGGGACTGGCGCGCCCGGCCGTCGTCTGGTTCGGCGAGTCCCTGCCCGCCGACGCCCTGGCCGATGCCATCGACGCGACACGCTGCCGCCTGTTCCTTGCGGTCGGGACCTCGGCACTCGTCCATCCGGCCGCTGGGCTGATAGGGATGGCCCGCGAGCACGGCGCCTTCACGGTGGAGATCAACCCTGAGACGACCGCCGCCTCGGGGGGCGTCGACCTGGCGTTGACGGGACGGGCCGAAGTGGTGCTCCCACAGCTGGACGAGCTGGCCTTCGGCTTGCCCTCAGACTAAGACCGCCACGCCGGGACCGGCCGCACCACGGACGGCCACACCAGGCCGGCATTCCAACACCGCACGCCAGACCCGCCGTGCTGGGACCGTCCGATCGGGAACCTGAGCGCGGGCCTGTGCGTCTTACGGCAAGCAAGCACTTGCTTGCAGCTCGCGGGGGCGTCATGATGTGCAAGCAAGTGCTTGCTTGCACGCAGGTCGACAGAGCAACAAAGCAGAGCGCGACAGGCGCGTGGGCTTCGAGTCTCACACCAGGACGCAGTACCAGGAACGCATGGAACGCACCGATATCCGCGAGCAACTCCTCGAAGCGACGGTCCGCGTGGTGACCGAAGCCGGCTGGCGCGGCGCGACCACCAGGCGCATTGCCGAAGAGGCCGGCGTGAACGAGGTCACGCTCTTCCGGCAGTACGGCTCCAAGGAAGCGCTCATCCGCGAAGCCATGTGCTGGAACGCTTCCCGCGTACCGGTTCCCACGCTGCCCGACCTGCCACGTCATCCGAAGACCGAGCTGCTCGTCTGGGCTGAGCAGCACTACCAGCACCTCTTTCAGGCGCGCGCGCACATCCGCATGGCCATCGGCGAAATGGAAGGCCATCCCGACGTGGAATCGATGCCCCGCCGCGTCCCCTCGGCCGCGGGCGAACAGCTCGAACGCTACCTGACACGTCTCAAGGCGCTGGGCTTCTCACGCGGCGTCTGGGACGTGCGAGCGGCGGCGTCGATGCTGCTCGGCACCCTCTTCGCAGACGCCATCGGCCGGGACATCCTCACCGACCGGCTTCCCGAGCCACCCGAGGACGCACCACGCCTGTACATCGACCTCTTCCTCGACGCCATCGGCATCGAGGACCCACCGAGCAGAGACTGAGGAGCGTCTTGAGACGTATGCGCACAATTCGAGGACCTCTCGCGCAGGCCCTTCCCTACATCGCGGCCTGGGCACTGCTGCTCGGGCCTGCCGCATGGCCGGCTGCAGCCCAGCAGGTGCCTGCCGCGGCCCTCACCCTCGAGCAGGTGCTCGACATGGCCGAGGCTGGCAGCGAGTCGATTGCTATCGCGCAGGCGGGCGTCCGGCGGGCCGAGGGCACCGACGTGATCTCCCGCAGCGGACTGTTCCCGCAGCTGAATCTGTCCGGCGGCTACGACCGCGCCCTCGCCACGGAATTCCAGGGGCTGTTTGGTGGCACCGGCGGCGCGCCAGCCTGCGATCCGTTCGCGATCGACCCCACCGCGAGCCTCGACGCCCGCGTCACCGAGATCGAGCGCGCCATTGACTGCGGCGCCGTGGGCGGCGATCCCTTCGGTGGCGGGCAGGGCGGCGGCAACGCCAACGCGCTGCCCTTCGGACGGGCGAATACGTGGCGCGTCACGCTCGCCTTTTCCCAGACCCTCTACTCGGGCGGGCGTCTCGAGGCCCAGCAGTCCCTCGCGCGGGCGGGCGGAGACGCCGCCGCACTGGCGCTGACGGGTGCGCGCGCCCAGCTCCTGTTCGACGTGACCCAGGCGTACTACGACGCGGTGCTGAGCAACCGTCTCGTGGCGATTGCCGAAGCGACCCTCGAACAGGCCGAGGCCACCCTGCTCAGGACACAGGCCGGCTTCCGGGCGGGAACGCAGCCGGAGTTCGAACTCCTGCGTGCGCGGGTCAACCGCGACAACCAGCGTCCGGCCCTGATCCGCCAGCGCGTCAATCGCGACCTGGCGATGCTGAGGCTCAAGCAGCGGCTCGAACTGCCAGCCGCGGCCGACCTGCGGCTCGCGGACGACCTGTCCGGTGATGACTTGCCGCCGGCGCCGGTGTTCGCCGAGCGTGTGACCTCGGTGGAGGCGATGCTGATGGCCGCCGCGGACCCGATCCAGCCCGTGGTGCAGGCCGGCGCACCGCTGCTGCCGGAGCGCTCGGCGGTGCTCGAAGCGGGTGTCGCGGTCCGTTCGAGCGAGGCGGCGCTCGACGCCGCGCTCGCCGAACGCAAGCCCAACGTCACCCTGACCTCCACGTACGGGCGCGTCTCGTATCCCACCGGGCTCTTCTGGGGCTTCAGCAGCCTGCGCACCAACTGGACGGTGGGTGCCAACGTGCAGCTGCCCATCCTGACCGGCGGACGACTCAGGGGTACCGAGCTCGTGGCACGCGCAGAGCTCGAACAGAGTCAGGCCCGCCTCCGTCAGGTCGAGGAACTGGCCGAACTCGACAGCCGGTCCGCGCTCGCCGAACTCATCGCCGCACGCGCGGCCTGGGAGTCGACGGCGGGCACCATCGAACAGGCGTCCCGGGCGTACGGCATCGCAGAGGTGCGCTTCCAGGCGGGGCTGTCCACGCAGCTGGAGCTGTCGGACTCTCGCCTCCTGCTGCAGCAGGCCGAGGCGAACCGGGCGCAGGCCGCCCGCGATCTCCAGGTGGCTCGCGCCCGGCTGGCGCTGCTGCCGGGGTTGCCGCTCGGTACCAGCGGCGGAGCGGTTCCTGC
>JABFRY010000285.1 GCA_013140955.1 Acidobacteriota bacterium | reverse complement strand
ACCCAGTTGCCTGCCCCCTCGGCAGAGAACGTCTGGTCGAGCAGGCGGTAGTCGGCTTCGCCAATGAGCTGCTGGCCGAACTCCGAGGCCTGGTGGAACCGCGCCATCGGGAAGTAGTACTCGCCCTCATAGCGGACCACGAGCGCCGTGCCGCTGGCGATCACGGGCAGGAAGAAGGATGCGAAGTACGCGCCCGCGATGAGGAGGAACGACCAGTAGCCGCGCCGCAGCCGCCGGAACTTGCGGAGCCGCTTCCGGATGATCGACTCGGGCGGGCGGGCCAGCGGATCGTGTTCGCCGGGCAGACCCGGCACCCCGGCTCCCGTTCCGACCGACGTGGGCGCGGCCTGCGCCGTCGGCGTGCTCATTTGAACCGGATGCGCGGGTCCACGAACGCGTAGATCACGTCGGACAGGATGTTGCCCACCAGCATGAGGAGACTGCCGATGACCAGGATGCCGAGCGCCACCGGGTAGTCACGCTGCAGGATGGCGGTGTAGCCGAGATAGCCCATGCCGTCGATGTTGAAGACGCGCTCGATGAGGAACGAGCCGGCGAGCACGAGGCTGAAGACGTGTCCCAGGCCGGTCGCGATCGGGATCAGCGAATTGCGGAGCACGTGCACGAAGATGACGCGCCGCTCGCTGAGCCCCTTGGCGAAGGCGGTGCGCACGTAGTCCTGCCCCAGGTTCTCCATCAGCGAGTTCTTGGTCAGGATGGTGAGCGTGGCGAACGAGCCCACCATGTAGCACAGCACGGGCAGGAACATGTGGTGGAGCTGGGCCACGATCTTCTGGCCCAGGCCGAGGTACTCCCAGTTGTCGGGCCTGAAGCCGCCGAGCGGAAACACGTTCCAGAAGCTGCCGCCGCCAAACAGCACGAGCAGCGCCGTGCCGAGCGCCCATCCCGGCACGGAGTAGCCGAGGAACACGATGAAGCTGCTGACGAAGTCGAAACGCGACCCGTGGCGGATGGCCTTCAGCACGCCGAGCGGGACACAGATCGCGTAGCTCAGGATGAAGCCGGTGAGCCCGAGGAAGATGGACACCGGGAAGCGCGCCTTGATGATGTCCCACACCGGATCCTGGTAGATGTAGGAGTTGCCCAGGTCCAGGCGCACCACGTTCCACAGCCACTGCGCGTACCGGATGTGCACCGGCTTGTCGAAGCCGTAGTAACGGCGGATCTCCTCGACCGCCTCCTCGGGGAGCGACGTGCTCAACCGGCCCGCGCCGGCGCCACCGCCTTCGGCCGCCGCCATCTGGTATCGCATGATCTGGCGCTCCACCGGACCGCCAGGCACGAAGTGCATGATGACGAACACGGCCAGCGTGATCCCGATGAACGTCGGGATCACGAGCAGCAGGCGCCGCAGGAAATAGGTGCCCAACGACTCAGTCGGCCTGGGGCGAGGGCGCGGCGCCGGCGCGCCGTGCGTAGTCCTGCCAGAAGCGGACGTCGACCTCGCCCACGGGCATGCTCACGGAGGCGTCGCCCATGGCGCGCCGCAACTCGGCGTCCCTGGCGGGATCGACCCACCAGTAGGCCACCATGTCGGTGTAGTCGCCGGTCCTCGACAGGTAGCTCTCGGGGTGCCCGAACTTGTTCCAGTAGGCGATGCGCTGGAAAGGCGAGTCCCACTCGAGCACGTAGGTGTGCAGGTTGGCGACGATGCCGTCGATCTCGCGGATGATCGCGGCGCGCTTCTGCTGGTCGAACTCCCGGTCGTACTCCCCGAGCAGGGCGTCGAGCCGCGCGTCCTTCACGCCCGTGATGTTGTTGTTGTTGTCCACGTCGGCCAGCGAGGAATGGAACGAGGTCTCGGGGTTGGGGAAGAGCAGCGCGCCCCAGCCCATGCTGGCGACCTGGTACTCGCGCTCCATCACCAGCTTGAAGAGCGTCTCGCCCGTGATGAGGCGCAGGTTGACGCCGATGCCGACCTTTCGCAGGTCCTCCTGGTACACCGTCATCCAGGCCTCGGACCCCTGCGACGCGTAGAGCAGCTCCACGTTCAGCGGGCGACCGTTCCTGGTGAGCCGGCCCTGCGCGTCGCGACCGGTCCAGCCGGCCTCGGCCAGCAGGGCGAGCGCGCGCTGCGGGTCGTACTCCATCGTCGGGTTGTCGGGGTTCTCGTAGATGCCGCCGGCATAGTAAGAGTTCAGCGGGACGTACTCGTTGAAGAACAGCTTCTCGATGAGGAGCGGCCGGTTCAGCAGCAGCGCGAAGGCCTGCCGCACGCGGATGTCGTCGAACGGCTCCCGCCGCGTGTTGAGGGCGAGCCCCTGGATGCCGCTCGGCGTGTCGTTGAAGACCTTCCGCTTCTGGATGAGGCCACGCTCGACCCGATCGAAGTTCAGCTCCTCCACCCAGCGGCGGGAGACGTTCACGAAGTGGAAGTCGAGGTCCCCGCGCTTGAACATCTCGAAGCCCAGGTTCTCGTCGCGGACGACGGTCTCCCGGATCTCGTCGAAGTTGTAGAGCCCCACGTTCCGCCGGTAGTCGGCGGCCCAGTAGCCGCTGGGGCGACGACGGATCGTCACGCTCCGTCCCTTGTCCACGTCGGCTTCGTTCACCACGTAGGGACCGCTGCCCGGCAGCAGCTTGAAGTTCCAGTCGCGCAGGTAGGCGGCGCCGTCGATGTCCGCCAGCACGTGGGCCGGCAGGATCGCCATGCCCGAGAAGTAGAGGAAGTTGCGCCAGTTGAGCTGCGTGCTCTGCACGCGGACGATGTAGGGGCTCTCGGCCACCGGCTTCTCGAACTTGCCGAACACCAGCCGCGCACTGGGATCCTGCAGGCCCTCGTCCATGTAGAACGACCAGGTGGCCACCACGTCATCGGCCAGCACGGGCTGCCCGTCGGACCACCGGGCGTTGGGATCCAGGCGGAAGCGGTAGGTGAGCCGGTCGGGCGAGATCTGCCAGTGGGTGGCCAGCGCGGGAATGTAGTCGAGGGTGGTCGGGTGCAGGCTGAGGAGCGACTCGTAGACCAGGCCCTGGATCATGTAGTTGAGCGACGTGTTCGCCTCGGGGCCACGCACGCGCAGGGTGCCCGGGAAGTCCAGGACGCGATCGCGGAACACGCCGCCCTTGAGCGCGCGCGGATCCCCGATGAGGTCGAAGTCGGCATTGGTCTCCCATCCCTCGCCGGTGAAGCCGCGACCGCCGAGCTCGGCCGGGACGGCCGCGTCGGCGCCTGCGTCGGCGTCCGGGAAGACGGGGTAGGCGCTCTTGTCGAGCGCGGCGTTCGAGGCCGTCTGCACGGGAGCCCCGCCAGCAGCCGGCTGGCCTTCGTTCGGAGTCGAGCCGCCGCATGCGGCGCACAGGGCCGTTACGAGGGCGATCGCCAGAGGTGTCGAGAGAACCCGCATCACACTCCCCTTTCCGCTACCGGAAGCCAAGTCCGGTGATTCTAGCAAGTCGCGTGTCCGGGCGGGCATTCCCGACACAACTGATGGGCACCCCCCCCTGGGGAGCCGGCACCCCGGACACGAGGTCTCCGAAGACCATCGGGTAGAATTTCGCGAACCAGGAGGCTCGAGCATCCAGTGGGACACGCACCTGACACGCTGCACCGGTCGCTGCCCTCCGCCCCGCTGCGCGACTTCGTGCGGGAGTATCGCCTCACGGAGACGGCCCCTGGCCGGTCTTCGGTGCGGCCGGTGGTGGGCGGGCCTCATCCGCGCCTGATCCTCCAGCTCGGCGATCCCCTGGACGCCTTCGAATACCGCACGGGACGGGTGCGCCGGCTCGCGCCGGCGCTCGTGGTCGGTCCGCAGAGCCGGCGGATGGCGGATCTGCACTTCCATGGCCGGCACGTCTCGTTCCAGGTGGCCTTCGACGCCGGCGGCCTCTACCGCCTCTTCGGGTTCCCGAGCCGGCAGCTGGTGGACACGGCCGTCGCGGCCTCCGAGGTGATCGGGCCCGCCGCCGCCCGCCTGTACGAGGCGTTGCGGCACGCCGGGAATCCCGACCAGATGGTGGACGCCGTCGAGGGCCTGCTGCTCGCGCAGCTGCCGCTGGCGCGGCCAGCGCATGCGGTCGAAGCGGCGGCACGCCGGCTGCAGGACGAGCGCGGCCTGACGAGCCTGCGCCAGCTGGCGGCGGGCTGCGGCCTCAGTCAGCGCCAGATCGGCCGCAAGTTCTGCGAACGGATCGGCCTCTCGCCGAAGCGCTTCGCCAGGGTGGTCCGCCTCTCGCACGCGCTGACGCTCCGCGAGCAACGCCCGTCCCTCACGTGGACCGACATCAGCCAGGAGGCCGGCTTCTTCGACCAGGCGCACCTCGTCAAGGAATTCAAGAGCCTCTTGCGACTGTCCCCCTCCGCCTTCGCACGCCTCGACGGCCTGCCGGCCATCCAGTGACATGACCGAATCGACAACCCCCATGGGTGACACCCTCGTGGAGCGCCGGCTCCGGTACCTCGAACGCCAGAAGGCGTTGCGCTCCCAGGCGGCGCAGCAGGATCCCGGGCAGGTGCTCGGCAGCGGCCCGGCCAACCGGCACGGCATGCCGCGGGTGCCGGTGGGCCAGCGCGTCGTGCCCAACTGGCCCGTTCTTGATCTCGGCGATCTGCCTGAAATATCGCTGGCCGACTGGCGGCTCGAGATCGGGGGCCTGGTGGACAACCCCGTGACGCTCGACTGGACCGCCTTCCTCGCCCTGCCGCAGGTCGAGGATGAGAGCGATTTCCACTGCGTGACCACGTGGAGCCGTCTCGACAACCACTGGACAGGCGTGCGGTTCCAGACCCTCGCGGAACTCGTGGTGCCGCGTCCGGACGTGACCACCGTGGTCTGCACCGGCTACGACCACATGCCTGGCAGCCGCATCCCGTACACCACCAACCTGCCGCTCGCGCGGGCCGTGGAGGACGACGTCCTGCTCGTGCATGCGTGGGAGGGCCAGCCGCTGCCCGCGGCCCACGGCGGCCCGTGCCGCATGATTACGCCGAAGCTGTACGCGTGGAAGGGCACGAAGTGGATTCGCCGGATCGAGTTCCGCGACCGCGACCAGCCTGGCTTCTGGGAGGCGCGCGGCTACTCCAACACGGCCGAGCCCTGGCAGGACGACCGCTTCTCGCGCTGAGCCCCGCGGCGCATCGAGGCGACGGGCGCAGACAACGTCGGCAGACGACGTCGGCAGGCGACGTCGGCAGGCGACGTCGGCAAGCAGCGTGCACAGGCGGCTCGCGTGACGCAGGGAACGTGTCAGCGTGCGACGGGCTCGAGAGTGGCCGCGCGCCGGGGGTGTCGCTCGGGGGTGCCGAGCGACGTGCAGCAGTGCGGGCACATCTGCCAATCGGTCTGGACGCGCTCCCGGCAGCCGGGACACGTGCGTCCGAAGCGATGGCCGCACGCCGGGCACCCCAGGAAGCGCGCCTCGACGCCCTCGCCGCAGGCCGGACATTCGGCCCCGGTCTCCTCCGTCACGTCGATCACCCGGAACAGTTCTGACAGGGTCGTGTGCCCGGCGCGCACCTTGTCGAGGCCGGCAGTCAGCAGACTGCGTGTCCCCAGGGCCGTCGCACGCCGCCGCAGGTCCGATTCGTGCCCGCCGGCGGCCACCATGTCGCGGATCTCGGGGGTGAAGGCCAGGATCTCGAAGACGCCCGTGCGTCCGCGGTAGCCTGCCCCGTTGCACGACGCGCACCCCTCGCCGCGAAAGGCCTGCAGGCGCGACAGGTTGACCAGGCGGCCGAGCCGCGCCACGTCGGCCTCGCTCGGGTCGGCCGGCACGCGGCAGTCCGGGCAGATGCGACGCACCAGGCGCTGCGCCACGATGCCGTTGACGGCCGAGGCGATGAGAAACGACGGCACGCCCAGGTTGCGCAGGCGCGTGACCGTGGCCGCGGCGCTGTTGGTGTGCATCGTGGAGAGCACCAGATGGCCGGTGATCGAGGCCTGGATGGCGATGGAGGTCGTCTCGAGGTCGCGCATCTCCCCCACCATGATCACGTCGGGGTCCTGACGCAGCAGGGCACGCAGCATCGCCGGAAAGGTCAGCCCGATCCGGTCCTGGACGGCCGTCTGGTTCACGCCGGCCAGCTCGTACTCGATCGGATCCTCGATGGTCATGATGTTGCGCTCGATCGAGCGCAGGCTGTTGAGCATCGCGTACAGCGTGCTCGTCTTGCCGGCCCCGGTCGGGCCGGTCACGAGCACGATCCCCTGGGGCCGGGCGATGAGTGCATGGAGGCGGGCGAGGTCGGAGGGCTCCAGGCCCATGGACTCCACCGGCGCGGTGACGCTGGCCGAGTCGAGGATGCGGATCACCACCTTCTCCCCGTTGGCGCCAGGCACCACGGACACACGCAGGTCCAGCGACCGTCCCCCGACGCGGACGGCCACGCGGCCGTCCTGCGGCAGGCGCTTCTCGGCGATGTCCATGCGCGCCATCACCTTGATGCGCGAGATCACGGGGGCCTGCACCCACTTCGGCGCATCGAGCGACTGGCGCAGCAGGCCGTCCACGCGGTTCCTGATGCTCACGGCCGTCCGGCCCGGTTCGATGTGGATGTCGGAGGCGCCGGCATCGACCGCCTGCGAGATGATCATGTTGACCATCCGGACGATGGGGGCGGCCTCGCTGCGCTTGCGCAGGTCGTCGGAATCCTTGGCGTCGTGCTCCAGCCGATCGGGCAGCACCTCGATGGCGCGGTCGCCCACCATGTCGCGCACGAGGGCATCGAGGGAATCGCCGAGATGGTAGTACTGATCGATCGCCTTGCGGATGTCCGACACCGTCGCGAGCACCGGCACGATGGTGCAGTTGACCGCGAAGCGGATGTCCTGGAGCGCCTCGAACTTGAGGGGGTCGGCCATCGCGAGCTTCAGCTCGCGGGACTGCAACGTGACGGGCATGACCTGGTGCTTGCGGGCGAGGCGTTCGGGCACCAGCTGCACCGCATCGGGCTCGATGGCCATGCACGACAGGTCCACGACGGCGATGCCCAGCTGCGACGCCAGGGCCCTGGCAATCTGCGCCTCGGAGGCCAGTCCGAGCCTGACGACGGTTTCCCCCGTTCGCTCCCGCCGCCCCTTCTGCTCCTGGAGCACCCTGGCCACGTCGTCGGTGCTGAGCAGCCCGGCATCGACGAGCAATTCCCCGAAACGCTTCTTCGACACGATCGGTCCTTCCACCGGGAGGTCGAGGGTACGGGATCCGACACCCGTGCACCCTGTGGGTGGAGGCCCCGGGGCGTCCACTCACGGCGGCAATCGGCACGCGCGCGCCCGTGCTTCACGACCCGACCCGCGCCTGCCCGACCCGTCGTCCCCGGACAGGCCGGAACACCGCCTGACCCCACCTGTTCGACGACCGCACGCGGGCTGTCCGCAGCGAGCGGTCGAGCCGACACCAGGGGAGGGGCTCGTGTCCCCGCCGGCGTGGGCTACAATCGAAACCTGCCGCTTTCAATCCGTTTCGGTGCGTGCGGCTCGCCGCGCGGATGCCTGTCCCTCCGACCGCCGACGAGCGCCCGCGCGGACGCTGGAATCGGCGCGCGGGACATCGCGGTCGGCGCATCGACGACCCGCGCGGTGAGGTCCCGGTGAACACCCCCCACGAGCGTGCTCCCCTGACGGTGATTGGCGCGGGCCCGGCCGGCCTGACCGGCGCCTACTACGCGCGGCGCTTCGGTGCCACGGCTCTCGTCCTGGATCAGGACACGCGCGTCGGGGGACTCGCCCAGACCGGAACCCACCGGGGCTTCCGCTTCGACATCGGGGGGCACCGCTTCTTCACCCGCATGCCCGGTATCGCGCGGCTGTGGCGATCGATGCTGGGCGCCGACTTCCGCACCACCAACCGGCTGTCCCGCATCTACTACAACCGTCACTTCTTCAGCTACCCGCTCGAGCCGCTGCCGGCCCTGCGCACGCTTGGCTACCGGGAGAGCGCCCACATCGTCTCCAGCTACGTGGCGGCACGCCTCAGCCCGCGCCGGCCGGAGCGGACTTTCGATGCCTGGGTCATCAACCGGTTCGGCGAACGCCTGTTCCGGACGTTCTTCGAGGCCTACACCGAGAAGGTCTGGGGCATTCCCTGCACCCACATCTCGGCGGCCTGGGCCGCACAGCGCATCAAGAACATGTCCCTGCGCTCGGCCGTGACGAAGGCGCTCCTGCCGGGGAGCGGGGGACCCACCTCCCTCATCACGCAGTTCGAATACCCCCGTCACGGCCCGGGCATGATGTGGGAGGCGTTCGCGCGGGCCATCGAGGCCGACGGCGGTCGCGTGCGCCTGGGCTGCCGCATGGCGCGCGTGGAGCACGACGGCGCGCGCGTCCACGCCGTACACGTCACGGCCGGTGGACAGACCGAACGCCTCCCCGTCGAGCGGCTCCTCTCCACGGTGCCCCTGCAGCATCTGGTGCGCGCCATGACGCCCGCGGCACCCGACCACGTGCTGGCGGCTGCGGAGGGCCTCCGGTATCGCGCGTTCCTGACCGTGGTGGTCCTCGTCGAGGCACGGAGCGTCTTTCCCGACAACTGGCTCTACATCCATGAGCCCTCGCTCCAGGTCGCCCGGATCCAGAACTACAAGAACTGGAGCGCGGACATGGTGCCCGACGACCGGTACACCTGCCTGGGCCTCGAGTACTTCTGCGACGAGGGGGACGCGCTCTGGTCCCGGCCGGATGCGAGCCTGCTGCAGCTGGCTGGCGAGGAGCTCGCCGCCCTGGGCCTGGTGCCGGCCGGAGGCGTCATGGACGGGACGGTCGTGCGCATGCCCCATGCCTACCCTGTCTACGACGATGCCTACGTCGGGCATCTCGCGGTGATCCGGAGCTACCTGGACACCTTCGACAACCTGGAGACGGCTGGCCGTGCCGGCCTCCACAAGTACAACAACCAGGATCACTCGATGCTCACGGCCGTGCTCGCGACCAGGCGGCTCTTCGGCCTGCGCGGAGACCCGTGGTCGGTCAACGCCGACGAGGAGTACCACGAAGAGGGCGACGCACAGTTCGTGGATCTGCTCACCGGGCTCGAGCACCTGGAGGAGACCCAGCCACCCGCGCTCGACGTGGTCGGCGCCGGAACCCCCTCGCGCGGCGACGTATGAACGCCGGCACCGAGGACCGACGCCCCGCCGTCTCGGTCATCGTGCCGGCCAGACGCTGCGCATCCCAGCTCGCGGACACGCTGCCGGCCCTGCGCGCCCACGCAGGGCCGGC
>JABFRY010000015.1 GCA_013140955.1 Acidobacteriota bacterium | reverse complement strand
GCCGGGCGACGCTCCAGCCCTCCACGACGAAATCCGGCTCGTTCATCAGCTCCCAGGCGCGGATTGCACTCCCCAGGTCCGACCGCGCGCCACCCCGCCCGTACCGGGTGATCAGGGGCGCCACGACCCGGTCGAAGAGATCCCGTTGACCGGATGACGTCACGAAGGAGGCAGCGCGCCCGTCGGGGAGCACGTGCTCCATGACGCAGCCTTCCACCGGATCGGCCACCGATGCACGGATGCCGGCGAACATCCAGCGATGGTCGAAGAGTACGAGGTGCAGTTTCACGCCAACGAGGGAGGCGGCCTCGAGCGCCGCATCCAGGTCCGGGCACACGCGGTCGTCGAGCCCGAGCGGCGCGCCGGTCTCATCGGCCACCAGACCCGCCCGCCCGTCGGCGAATACGAACCAGCGGGCCGTAGTGAAGCCGAGACGGGCCACCGCGTCCAGGTCGCGGAGGACGCCCTGCCGCCGCGTGGACACGCCGACGTGCGTGCCCCAGACGTTGCGGCCGAAGTCGAGTCCGTAGAAGACGACGCCGTTCGCGGCGGACCAGGGGTAGTTGCAGCCGTGCAGGAACATGGGCCTCGCGCGTGGCCGCGGCACTCCCGGGGGCCTCGCGGCGGGGACCGGTGGGCTGTTACACGCGTCTGTTATGATGCGACGCTTTCGACTCGCCCCGTCATTCCTTCCGCATGGACGCCCCTCACGTACCTCCCCGCACCCGTCCCAGGCGACCGGCGCGCGCCGGCGGCCAGCCGGTCAGGAAGGGCCCCGCACCCGTGCCGCAGCCGGAGCCGGCCCCGTGGCCGCCGGACCCGTCCGAGCTCCGCAACCCGGCGCTGTACATCAACCGGGAATTGAGCTGGCTGGCCTTCAACGAGCGCGTGCTCGCCCAGGCCCAGGACGAGTCCCACCCGGTGCTCGAGCGGGTGAAGTTCCTCGCCATCGTCGGCACGAATCTCGACGAGTTCTACATGGTGCGCGTCTCGACGATGATCAAGCAGCTCGAGGATGGCACCGAGCGGGTTTCCCCGGACGGCCTGAATACCAGCCAGCAGCTCGTGGCCATGCGGGAGCGCGCCGCGCGGATACTGGCCGAACAGGCCAACTGCTGGCATGCGCTGCGGGGACAGCTGGTTGCCGCCGGCATCCGGTTCCTCGATCGCGACGACTGGACGCCCGCTGTTCGTCAGCACCTGCGCGCGGCCTTCGTGGCCGACATCCTGCCGGTGCTCACCCCGCTCGCCTTCGATCCCGGACACCCGTTCCCGTTCATCTCGAACCTGAGCAAGAACTTCGCGGTGGTCGTCCGGCATGAAGGCCGTACCAAGTTCGCGCGGGTCAAGCTACCCGATATCCTCCCGCGCTTCGTGCCCGTGCCCGACCACGTGGCGGGCTCCGAGGGGACCACCTTCGCGTTTCTCGAGGACGTGGTCCGGGACAACATCCAGGCCCTGTTCCCGCAGACCCAGGTGAAAGGGGCCTACCTGTTCCGGGTCGTGCGGGATACCGACCTCGAAATCGAGCAGGACGAAGCCGACGACCTGCTCGAGTCCATCGACCGGAGCCTGCGCGAGCTCCGGCGCGGCGCCCTTGCGCTGCTGCAGGTCGCCTCCGACATGCCCGCGCGGATTCTCGACATCCTGAAGGACAACTTCGAGATCGGCGAGGAGACGGTGCTCCGCAGCGCGGAGCGCGTCGGCTTCGGCGACTGGATGCAGCTCCTGCAGCAGCACCGGCCGGAGCTGAAGGACCCCGTCTTCACGCCGAAGGGCATCTGGACGGAGCACGACGACCCGGAAGTGATCTTCGACCAGATCAAGTACCACGACCAGCTCGTGCACCACCCTTTCCAGTCGTTCGACGCGGTGGAGGCGTTCCTCCGCGCGGCAATACGGGACCGACAGGTCATCGCCATCAAGATGACGCTGTACCGGATCGGGGCGAACTCCCCGCTGATCGATCTGCTGATCGACGCCTCGGAGGCCGGCAAGCAGGTGGCGGTGCTCGTGGAGCTGAAGGCCCGGTTCGACGAGCGCAACAACATCATCTGGGCCCGTCGGCTCGAGTCGCACGGCGTGCACGTCGTGTACGGGTTCGCCGAGCTCAAGACGCACGCCAAGCTGTGTCTCGTGGTACGGAAAGAGGCCGGGGGTATCCAGCGCTACGTGCACACGGCGACCGGCAACTACAACCCGGGCACCGCCCGTGTGTACACGGACCTCGGCCTGTTCACGGCCGATGCGGACATCGTCTCCGACGTGTCCGAAGTGTTCAACTACCTGACGGGATACTCCAACCAGAAGGAGTTCAGGCGGCTGCTGGTGGCGCCGGTGCAACTGCGGCAGCGGCTGGCCGAGCTGGTGGAGCGCGAGGCCGAGCACGCGCGGGCGGGCCGGCCGGCCCGGCTGATCGTGAAGGTGAACGCGGTCACCGACGACCAGATGATCCGGGTGCTGTACCGGGCGTCACAGGCCGGTCTCGAGATCGACCTCATCGTGCGCGGCATCTGCAGTCTCCGCCCGGGCATCCCCGGCGTGAGCGAGACCATCCGCGTGCGTTCCATCGTCGGGCGGTTCCTCGAACACTCGCGCCTGTACTGGTTCGAAAACGGCGGTGAACCCGAGCTCTACCTGGGTAGTGCCGATTTGATGGAGCGAAATCTCGATCGCCGGGTCGAAGTGCTCACACCGGTCCGCGACCGCGGCCTCGTCGCACACCTGCGTGAAGTGGCGCTCGAGGCGTACCTGCGCGACACCGTGCGGGCGCGCGTGCTGGGGCCCGATGGCACCTACAGCCGGCCCGTCGGCGATGCGGAGCCTTTCGACGCACAACGCGCGCTGCTCCAGCACTACACTGAGCCCCGCGTGGACTGAGGGCCCGGGAGGCCCGACCACCACAGGGAGCTGACGTGGCGTTGAAGACCGTCGCCCTGCCGACCGAGCACGGCGGGTGGGGGCTGCTGCTGGAGCCGCTGGTCGTGGGCGTGGCGGCCGCCCCGTCGGGCGCGGGATTCGCCGTGGCCGGGGCCGCTCTGGCGGCCTTCCTCATGCGTCACCCCCTGAAGCTCGTCGCGTCCGATATCATCGCGCGGCGCCGCACACCGCGCACCGCACGCGCCCTGGCCTTCGCCGTGGGTTACGCTGCGGCCGGCCTCCTCTGCCTCACGGCAGCCGTCCGGCTCTCAGGCGCCTCGCTCCTGCTCCCTGCGGTCATCGTCGCCCCACTCGCCCTCACACAACTCGGCTTCGATGTGCGCAACCGGAGCCGGGGGCTCGTCCCCGAGATCTGCGGATCGCTGGCGTTGGCTGCCTCTGCGGCCTGCATCGGTCTGGCGGCGGGCTGGCCGCCGGCGCCTGCTGCGACGCTGTCGGCTGTCACCGCTGCCCGCACGCTGCCGGCGGTGCTGACGGTCCGGGCGCAGGTGCTTCGCCTGCGAGGCGCCGACGCCTCACCCGTCAGCCCGTCGGTCGCGCAGGCGGCCGCACTCGTGGCCGTCGCAGCACTTGCCGTGGTGGACGCCGTCCCGGTGCGCCTCGTCTGGATATGGGCGGCCCTCACGGCACGGGGACTGTGGTCGCTCCACGGTCGCGTACGCCACGTGCGGCCCCAGCGCATCGGCATCGAGGAACTCCTGGTCGGACTGATGGTCGCGCTCGTGTCCGGGCTTCTGCTCTCCGGTCACCAGGCCAGGATCAGCGCCGCCACCATCAGCACTACGGCCGCAAGACCGGCCAGGGGATACGCCGTGGCGCCGGCGGCCAGCATGGTCAACACCGTGACCACGAACGCGAGGGGGCCGATCGGCCACAGCAACCCGAGTACAATGCGCAGTCGGAGTCGGTCGTCCGTGAACAGGAGACCGACGAGCGCGCCCACCAGATAGAGCAGCACGAGGATGGCGAGCGGAGCGGTCACGACTGGGCGGGCCTTCCGTCTGGAGTCTGGAACCAGCCCGCTGCCGGGACGCTGCGGGCCCGCTCATCTTACCGTGCCGTGGCCTCGAGCCGCGGGCGACGTTTCCAGCCAAGGGTAGAGGCCCCACGGGTCTCCCCTGGTGTGTCGGTCTGCCGACACACCACTGTGGCACAAGGCTAATCACCGGACGGGGTTGGTGCCGATAGAGCAGGCAGTGCCGGGAGAGGTCCGTACGGCCTGGCGAGTGTTCACTCTTGGAGGTCAGGAAATGAAGTCAGTCCGCGGAGCGTTGCTCCTGATTCTGCTGGTGGCAGCGGCCCCCGCTGTCGCCCAGCAGTCCGCCGGCGGCGTCACGGGCTTCGTGTTCGATGCGCAGGGTGCGGTCATTCCCGGTGCGACGGTTACCGCCACCAACGCGGACACGGGCTTCGTGCGCGAGGTCGTGAGCGGTGCCGAGGGCGCCTTCCTCCTCAACGCACTACCCGTGGGCACGTACACGGTGGAAGCGGCGCTCGACGGCTTCGCACCGGCCATCCAGCCGGCCGTGGTCGTGAACGTGTCACGCACGACCGACCTCCGGCTTACCCTGCAGCCTGCACGGCTGGAGTCGACCGTCACGGTCACCGCCGCGCTCCACCCGCTGGTCTCGACGAGCGACTCGAGTGTCGGGCAGGTCGTGTCCCGCACCATGCTGGAGAACATGCCCCTCAACGGGCGGCAGTTCGGCAATCTTGCGGCGGTCGTGCCGGGCGTCGGCCTCGGGTTCCACTCCGACCCGACCAAGAGTTCCCAGTACTCGGCCCAGGTGGCCGGCGGCCAGGGACGCAATCTCAACTTCCAGATGGACGGCGGCGACAACAACGACGACACGGTCGGCGGGTTGCTGCAGCTCTTCCCGCTGGAATCGGTGCAGGAGTTCAACCTGCTGACGCAGCGCTACAAGGCCGAGTACGGCCGCAGCAACGGCGGCGTCCTGAACGTCGTCACCAAGAGCGGCACCAACGAGCTGCGCGGCACGTGGTTCACGCTCCTGCGGGACGACGCCCTGAACGCGCGCACCTTCACCGAGACGGTCAACGACATCGAGAAGCAGTACTACCGGCGCTACCAGTTCGGGGGCAGCGCGGGCGGTCCGCTGGTGCAGAACCGCCTGCACTACTTCGCCGCCTACGAGCGGACGCAGCAGGACACCCGCCAGGTCGTGGACACGCTGGGACTCTTCCCCGCCGACAACGGCGTCTATGCCACGCCCTACCGCGAGAACCTGTTCTCGACGAAGGTCACGGCTAACCTCGATGGTGGTGGCTATCTGGCGGTCCGGTACGGCCGCAATAGCAACTCGCAGCCCTACGGCGCCGCGCTGCGCGCCGCCCGCTCGACGTGGACGACGAGCAGCAACGAGTTCAGCTCCCTCAATGCGTCGTACAACGCAGTGCTGTCCAGTTCCCGTTTGAACGAGGCCGTGTTCCAGTACGCCACGTTCGCCAACGACATCCCCAACAGCAGCACGCTTCCATACCTGGCCTTCCCCAACGGCGTGACCACCGGCGCCAACCCGGCGGCCCCCCAGAGCACCGAGCAGACGAAGTGGCAGTTCCGCGACGACTTCACCTGGTGGGCCGGCAGCGGGCTGGGCGTGTCGCACACCGTCAAGGCGGGCGTGAACTGGATCCACGAACCACACCTCTACATCACCACGGGCAGCACGTCGCCCCAGTTCACGATGGCGTCCAACAGCCTCACGGGGCCCGTGCAGCAGGTGTTCGTCATCGGCGGCGCAGGGGCCGTCAACATTCCGCTCGACCAGGTCGGCCTCTACGTGCAGGACGACTGGCGCGCCACGCCGCGGCTGACGCTCAACCTCGGTCTGCGGTGGGACTACGTGGCGGGCATGCCCATCAACCAGGACAACAACCCGAACTTCGTGGCCCTGCAGGCGGCTGGTCGCGCCGGCCGGTTCGACGGCACGGTGCTCGACGACTTCGGCCAGGAGCCGCGCGGCGACTGGAACAACATCCAGCCCAGGCTCGGTTTCGCCTACGACCTCGGCGGGAATGGGCGTGACGTCATCCGTGGCGGCTGGGGCATCTACACCGACTTCGCCTACACGAACGCCAACGCGCTGACCCCCGCGCTCGATGCCCTGGGCGGGGTCGGCCTGGTGTTCTTCGCGCTCGACCCGGCCGGCATCCGCAAGAGCGACGGCACGCTGTTCTCGCCGTCGGACCCGCTCTCGAGCATCGCGGCCCAGAACGGGGTGGACCCGAGCGTGCCGCCGCTCGGCGGGCACGTCCTGTCGCCACGCATCGAGCAGCCGTACAGCTACCAGACGAACCTGGGATGGGCACGCCAGCTGGGGCCCTCCACGTCGTTCTCGGCGGATTACGTGCGCGTCGAGGGCCGCGACCTGAACATGCGCCTGCGCGTCAACACGCTCGTGGACGGACGGCGCAACCTGGCGGGCCTGGCCATCCAGCCGAACTCGTTCGCCTTCCGTACCTCGCTCAGCCAGGGGCGCAGCCTCTACGACGGCCTCATCCTGGCGCTCAACCGGCGACTGGCGAACAGCATGGACCTGACGGCGTCGTACACGCTCGCGCGGGCGTGGAGCGACATCGGCACGTCGAGCGACGAACTCAACCAGAACCTCGTGCAGGACGTGCGCGACCCGTTCGGCGCGGTGCAGCAGGCGCCCTCGGCCCGGACGGACGCGCGGCATCGCGTCACGGTGGCCGCGGTCGTCCAGGCGCCTTGGGCCATCCAGGTGTCGCCCTTCTTCACGTTCCGCTCCGCGCTGCCCATCCACACATTCGAGGGCATCGACTTCAACCGCGACGGCAACGTGAACGACAGCACGCCCACGGCGTACCGCTTCACCGGGCTGAACGACGACGGCAGCGCCACCTTCGAGGAGGCGGGCGCGTGTGAGACCGTGAACTGCAGCCGCGGCGCGGCGTTCTCGCAGATGAATCTCCGGGTGAGCCGCGGGTTCCGCCTCGCCGGCTCTGCGCGTATCGAGGCGATTGCGGAGGTGTACAACCTGTTCAACGCCACGAACCCGTCGTTCCCTCTCTCGTCGCGTCGCCTGGCCGCGTCGGGGGCCGCACTCGGCTCCTTCATGCAGCCGACGGCGTTCGCGGGAGACTTCCAGCAGCCGGAGCAGCGCGTCGCCCAGCTGGGCTTCCGCGTGTCGTTCTAGCCGAGCCTTCCTGGCGGGTGCCCGGTCACGGGCATCCGCCAGCGTGTCCACCGCTGGCGCACGTATGCGCCCGGGCGCAGCGCCGCATCCGCCGCTCCGCACCGCTCCCCGCCGCACCGAACCCGCCACACGCCGGGTTCCGATCCCACTGCACCGGTCTCGCCCCGCGTCCGGTTCAGACCTCGCCACACCTACCGGCCACCGCGCACCCGGGCACAGCGGACGACCCTGAGCTGGCCCCCTCAGCAGCGATGATGTCGATGCGTGATACTGGTGGGCCCGGACGACCATGAACGGCGAGCTCTCGAGACTGCTTCGGCTGGCCGGCCCCGTCATCATCGGCGAGATTGGCTGGATGAGCATGGGGCTGGTGGACACCCTGATGGTGGGACCGCTCGGCCCCGCAGCCATCGGCGCCACGGGCATTTCGAGCGGCGTCTTCATGGCCATTGCGATCTTCGGGATGGGCCTGATGCTGGGCCTGGATGCGCTGGTGTCTCGCGCGTTCGGCGCGGGCGACCTGGGCGAGTGCCTGCGCTGGCTCCATCAGGGCCTGACGCTGGCAGCGCTGGTCACCGTGCCGGTCATGGGCCTGACGTGGATCGCCTTCTCCACGCTGGCCGCGTGGGGCCTGCATGCCGACATCGCCATGCTCGTCGGTCCGTACCTGCGGGTGGTGTCGTTCGGCACGCTGCCGCTGCTGCTCTACGCCGTGTTCAGGCGCTACCTGCAGGGCCTGCACGTCGTCGGGCCGATCATGGTGGCACTGGTGACAGCCAACCTGGTGAACGCCGTCGCGAACTGGGCGCTCATCCACGGCCATCTGGGGATGCCAGCGCTGGGTGTCGAAGGTGCCGCGTGGGCCACGTCGGCCGCCCGCCTCTACCTCGCGACGTTCCTGGGACTGGCGGTCCTGCGACAGCATCGCCAGCGGGGAGCCGCCCATCCCACGGTCCCCTTCAGTCCATCTGTGGCTCGCCTGCGGACGCTGGTCCGCATCGGCGCACCGGCCGCGTCACAGGTCACCCTCGAAGTCGGTGTTTTCGCGGCAGCCACGGCATTGGCAGGCCAGCTGGATCCGGTGTCCTCCGCCGCTCACCAGATCGCGCTCAACGCGGCGAGCCTCGCCTTCATGGTGCCGCTCGGGCTGGCGTCGGCAGGCGCCGTGAGGGTCGGACATGCCGTCGGCGCCGGCGACCCTGGACGGGCGGTGGCTGCGGGCTGGACGGCGCTCGGCACGAGTGCCGTGTTGATGATCGCGATCGGGCTGGTGCTTTTTCTCTGGCCCGTGCCGCTGCTGCGCGCCTTCACGCCGGACCCTGGTGTCGTCGAGATCGGCACGGACCTGCTGGCCATCGCCGCAGGCTTCCAGCTGTTCGACGGGGCACAGGCCGTGGCCACGGGCGTACTGCGCGGGGCCGGTGACACCCGCACACCGATGCTGACCAACATGGTGGGGCACTGGGGGCTCGGCCTGCCGGTCGGCTACGTTCTCTGCTTCCGGGCGGGCCTGGGCGTACAGGGGCTGTGGCTCGGTCTCTCTCTGGGACTCGTCTTCGTGTCGGTCATCCTCACGTGGGTGTGGGCCAGACGTACGCACACGCTCTTCCCACCTGCCACGCTCCCCCCTCTGGAGCCAGCGCCATGAGCCCTGCCATCAACGACGTGCACTGCCACTTCTTCTCACGGGCCTTCTTTCGCGCGCTGTCCACGCAGCGCGGGAACTCGGACACACCCGAGGACCTCTGCAGCGCGCTCGGCTGGGACGCCCCCGGAGAGCCCGCAGCCCTTGCCGACCGCTGGGTGCAGGAACTGAATCGGCACGGCGTCGGACGAGCCGTCCTGATCGGGAGCATCCCCGGAGACGAGGACTCGGTGTCGGCAGCGGTGGCGCAGCACCCGGGACGACTGGTGGGTGCCAGCATGGTCGACCCCTCGCGAGAGGACGCCCCCGCGCGGGTCGCGTGGCTGCGCGCCCGTGGCATCCGCATGCTCTGCCTGTTCCCCGCCATGCACCACGTGGGGCTCGATGACCCGCGCACGCATGCCGGGCGTGGCGGCCGCCGCCTCCACCAC
>JABFRY010000168.1 GCA_013140955.1 Acidobacteriota bacterium | reverse complement strand
TTCCAGGACCGCGTCCACCGCCGCCCGTCGGCGTGTCAGCGCGTGGTGGACGCCCTGGGCGTGCTGTTCGTGGATCTCGACCACTTCAAGACCGTCAACGACAGCCTGGGACACGCGGTCGGCGACGGCCTGCTCCGGGCCGCGGCCTCGCGGCTCGCCTCCTGCCTGCGGGACTTCGACACGGTGGCGCGCCTGGGCGGTGATGAGTTCGCCGTGCTGATCGACGACCCGGAGAGCGGCGAGAGCATCGCATCGGTGGCCGAACGCATCGCCAGCGCGTTCCAGGAGCCGTTCGCACTCGATGAACGGGAAGTGATGGCATCGGCCTCCATCGGCGTGGCGCTCGCCGAGCAGGGCGACACCGCCGAGGACCTGCTCCGCAACGCCGACCTCGCCATGTATCTGGCAAAGGGGAGGGGCCGAGGGCAGTCCGCGATATTCGAACCCGAGATGCACGAGGCCATGCTCACGCGCCTCGAGCTGCAGGCCGACCTCCGGCATGCGCTCGAGCGGGGCGAGCTGACGGTGCACTATCAGCCGATCCACGCGCTCGACACGCAACGGCTCATCGGCGTCGAAGCGCTCCTGCGCTGGCAACACCCGACGCGAGGGCCGGTCTCGCCGGCCGTCTTCGTCCCGATTGCCGAGGACACGGGTCTCATCGTCGGCATCGGCCGGTGGGTCCTCCAGCAGGCATGCCTGGATCTCCGGCAGTGGCAGAACGATCTGGGCCCCCAGGCACCCGAACGCGTCTCGGTGAACGTCTCCGGACGGCAGCTCCCGGACCCGCAGCTGTTCGACCTGGTCCAGGCCGCGCTCGCGGTGGCGGATCTTCCGCCGGGCGCCCTGGTGCTCGAGCTGACCGAGAGCATTCTCATGAAGCACACCGACCAGACCCTGTCGGTGATGCACCGTCTCCGGGCACTCGGCGTGCGGATCGCCATCGACGACTTCGGCACCGGGTACTCATCGCTCAGCTACCTGCAGCGCCTGCCGGTGGACATCCTCAAGATCGACCGGGCCTTCGTCGAGCGGCTGGAGACCGACGGCAGCGCCTCGGCCCTGGTCCGCGCGATCGTGGGCCTGGGCCACAGCCTGTCCCTGCACACGGTCGCCGAGGGCATCGAGACCGTCCGTCAGGCCGAGCTGCTGCGCGGGCTGGGCTGCGAGCAGGGCCAGGGCTATCTGTTCGGCAAGCCGATGTCCACGAGCGACCTCACGCACTTCGCCCGCCGCCAGGCCGAGCACGCCGCCTGACGTCTTGGTGACGGCGCGTCACGCCACTACACTGGAGGTCGCGGCCTGCCCGTGCCCGGGGTGCGGGAGGTCGCCGGAGACCCCACGCATGCACCCTCGAGCTGTCGCCCTCGCCCTCCTCCTCGTCGCCGCCTTCGTGCCCGCGGCCGCCGTGCCCGGATACGCGCAGCAGGCGGCCCGGCGCACGCCCGACATCCACTACGTGCCCACGCCGGATGCCGCCGTCGACGCCATGCTCACCATGGCCGACGTCGGCGCCGCGGACGTGGTCTACGACCTCGGCTCCGGCGACGGGCGCATCGTCATCACCGCCGCGGCACGCCATGGCGCGCGCGGAGTCGGCATCGAGATCGACGGCGACCTCGTGCGACGCGCGGAGGCGGGGGCCCGCGAGGCCGGCGTGGCCGACCGGGTCCGGTTCTCCCAGGCCGACCTGTTCCAGACCGACCTGTCCGAGGCCACCGTCATCACGCTCTATCTGTCGCCCTCGGTGAATCTGCGGTTGCGGTCGAAGCTGCAGGGCCTGCGGCCCGGCACGCGCATCGTCGCCTACCGGTTCGCCGTGCCCGACTGGCCGCCCGACCGCCAGATCGAGGTGGACGGTACGCCGATCTACTCCTGGGTCATCCCGCCGCGCTGATCACAGAGCTGACGACGCATGGCACTGGTTCTGTTGCTCCTCGCACTGGCCACACCGCTTCAGGACGACGCGCCGCCCCCGTTCCGCGAATGGCTCGACGCGTTCGTGGCCGAGGCCCGCACCAGGGGCTTCGACGACGCGCTGCTCGACGCCGCCCTCGGCGATCTCGAACCCCTGGAGCGCGTCGTGGCGAGCGATCGCACGCAGGCAGAGCTGACGCCAGGCTTCGAGCGCTACTATGCGTCCCGCGTGAACGACGCGGTCGTGCGCCGGGGGCGAGCCCTGGCCGGCGAACACCGCGCCCTGCTCGACCGCATCGAGGCGCGCTTCGGCGTACCGCGCCGGTTCGTGCTGGCCATCTGGGCCATCGAGACCCGCTACGGCCGCAACATGGGCCGCACGCCCGTCTTCCAGGCCCTGGCCACCCTGGCATGGGAGCCGCGACGGGCCGCGTTCTTCCGTGGGCAGCTCTTCGATGCCCTGACGATGGCCGCCACCGAGGACATCCCCACGGGGGTGATGGTGGGTTCCTGGGCCGGCGCGATGGGGCACGGCCAGTTCATGCCATCGAGCTACCTGGAATACGCCGTGGACTTCGACGGAGACGGGCGGCGGGACATCTGGCGCTCCACGCCTGACGCGCTCGCCTCGATTGCCAACTACCTGGCGCGGCACGGCTGGGACGACACGTTCACCTGGGGGCGTGAGGTCCGGCTGGGTCCTGGCGCAGAGGACCGGGTGGGCGAGGTCGTGCCCCAGCGGACCGAGGGCTGCTACGCCATGCGCACCATGACCTCTCGCGTGCCCCTGCCGGAATGGCACACGCTGGGCGTGCGGCAGGTGAACGGGTCGCGGTTGCCCGGCGCGAACGTGCCTGCGGGCCTGGCCCGGACCGACAGCCGCGCCTTCCTGGCCTATCCCAACTACGACGTGCTGCTGCGCTACAACTGCGCACACTACTACGCGCTCACCGTGGCACTCCTGTCCGACCGGCTACGCT
>JABFRY010000528.1 GCA_013140955.1 Acidobacteriota bacterium | reverse complement strand
TCGTCGAGGGGTGCCGGCCCCTGCCGCGGCGCAGCAGGGGCCGGCACCCCTCGACGAAGCCCGGGTGCAGGCCCTCATGACCGTGGCGCAGAGCGATCCTGCCAACGCGGGCGCCCGCGTGCAGCTGGCCAATGCCTACTTCGACGCGGAACGCTTCGACGAGGCGGTGTCGTGGTACGAGCAGGCCCTCGCGATCGATCCGACCGACGTCAACGCCAGCACCGACCTGGGCGTCGCCTACTACTACACCAACAGGCCCGACGAGGCGCTCCAGCAGTTCGAGCAGTCGCTGCGCCTCGATCCGAACCACACGAAGACGCTCCTCAACCAGGGCATTGTGCGGGCCTTCGGCAAGCAGGACCTCACCTCCGCCGCCCAGTCGTGGCAGCGGGTCGTCGAGATTGCCCCCACGTCACCCGAGGGCCAGGCCGCCCAGCGCGCGCTCGACGGCGTGGCGGCGGCCCATGCTGGAGACACGCCGACGACCCAGGAGCCGTGAGGGATGCTGCGGTACGTCCTGCTCGGCATCCTGCTCATCCTGATCGCCCGCGCCTTCTGGCGGGTGATCGACGGCGTCATCGAGGCCGCGGGCGGCCGGCCGGCCCGGGTCTCGAGCCGCCGCACCCCGCAGGCCGTGAGACTCGTGCGCGATCCGGTGTGCGGCACCCACGTGGCGCCGTCGAGCGCCCTGCAGGTCGTGGCGGACGGGCGCGCGCACCACTTCTGTTCCGAGACCTGCCGCAGCGAGTTCCTGAAGCAGCAGAGGGCCTGAGCCGCCCACGCCGACCATGAGCACCCGCGCCGAAGAACAGATCCGTGCCGACATCGTCGAGGTGGGCCGTCGCCTCTACGAGCGGGCGTACGTCGCCTCCAATGACGGCAACATCAGCGTCAGGCTCGACGACACGCGGTTCATCACGACGCCCCGCGGCGTCTCGAAGGGGTTCATGACCCCCGACATGATGGTCGTCGTGGACCTGGAGGGCCGCAAGCTCGCCGGCGAGCGGGAGGCCTCGACGGAGCTGCCGATGCACCTGGAGGTGTACCGGAACCGTCCCGACGTGAACGCGGTGGTGCACGCCCACCCGCCGGTGGCGACCGGATTCGCCGTGGCCGGCATCCCGCTCACCCGCGCCGTGCTGGCGGAGGTCGTCACCACCCTCGGCAGCATCCCCATCGCGGCGTACGGCACCCCGTCCACGGCCGAACTGCCGGCCGCCGTGCGGCAGTACATCAAGGCCCACGACGGCCTCCTGCTGGCCAATCACGGCGCCATCACCTGCTGTCGCTCGGTCATGTCCGCCTACTACAAGATGGAGACGATCGAGCACTTCGCCCGCATCAGCCTCGTGGCGCGGGTGCTCGGGGGCGAGAACCTGTTGTCGAGGGACGAAGTGGGCCGGCTCCAGGGCCTGCGGGGCATGTACGGCATCGCATCGCCCGCGCCGATGTGCGCGGACCCGGCGGCCGCCGACAGCACCGACCAGGCCGAGTGCCAGGTGATCGAGGCTCCGCACTCGGCCACCGAGCGGCTCGTCCCCGATACGTCGGGACGCGCCACGGGCTCGAGCAGGGACGAGGAAATTCGGCTAACATACGGCGAACTCACGGACCTCATCGTGGATGCGGTGAGGAACCTCCGATGACGACGGCGCGAGGATGAGACGAGGACAGCATGGGTGAGGCGTTGGGAATGGTCGAGACCAAGGGCCTGGTTGCCATGATCGAGGCGGCCGACGCCATGGTGAAGGCCGCGAAGGTCACGCTGGTCGGCTGGGAGAAGATCGGGGCCGGATACGTGACGGCCATCGTCCGCGGCGACGTCGCCGCGGTGAAGGCGGCCACCGACGCAGGGGCCGCGGCGGCCCGCCGGGTCGGCGAGCTGGTGTCGGTGCACGTCATCCCGAGACCGCACGCCAATCTCGAGGACGCGCTTCCCATCGGCAAGTCCGGCTCGGGCGGCAAGTAGCCATCCGGTGGCCGGATGATCGTTGCCCGCATCGTCGGCACCGTCGTCGCCACGCGGAAGGATCCGCGGCTCGTGAGCCACAAGCTGCTGGTGGCCCGGCCGACCGATCCGCATGGCAAGAGCGAGGGCAACTACCTGGTGGCCGTCGATACCGTCGATGCCGGCGTCGGCGAGACGGTGCTCATCGTCAGCGGAAGCTCGGCGCGCATGGCGTCGGGGTTGAAGGATTGTCCGGTGGACGCGGCCGTCGTGGGCATCGTCGACGCCGTCGAGGTCTCTGCCGGGGATTGACCCCTTCCGGACCATACCCGTGCAACTCGCCAGGGTCGTCGGCGACGTCGTCTCCACCGTCAAGAACACCGCGCTCGGCGGCGTGACACTCCTCGTGCTCCAGCCCATTGATGCGGGCGGGGCGTCGGTGGGTCGCACGCTGGTGGCCGTGGATGCCGTGGGCGCCGGCGTGGGCGAGGTGGTGTTCTTCGTGCGGGGCAAGGAAGCCAGCTTCCCGTTCTACCCCGTGGAGGTGCCGGCCGACGCCGGCGTCGTGGGCATCGTGGATCACTGGTCCCTCGGCTGATGCAGATTGCGCGCGTCGTCGGTACCGTCGTGGCCACCCGCAAGCACCCGACGTTCGAGGGCGCGAAGCTCCTGCTTGTGCAGCCGGTCACACTCGACGACCAGCCCCGGGGCGTGCCCCTCCTGGCCGTCGATGCGGTGGGTGCCGGCGTCCACGAGCGCGTGGTCATCGTCATCGAGGGGCGCGCCGCGGGCGAGGCCCTCGGCCGGAAGGGCGCGCCCGTGGATGCCGCCGTCATCGGCATCGTGGACGAACTCGACGTGACGGAGGACGACAGCAGCGGGGGCAACCGCGTGCGCGCCGGGGCCGCCGGGCCGGCCGGGACGCCGTCCCGCCCAGAGACGCGAGGACCAT
>JABFRY010000085.1 GCA_013140955.1 Acidobacteriota bacterium | reverse complement strand
CTCCACGACGATGCGGGCACCCGCGTCCTCGGCGCAGGCCTGCAAGGCGCGGAGGTCGACATGGCGTACGTAGCCCGGCTCGGGGGCATGCACGGGCGTCCCGTCGTGATGATCCCCGGATGAGACTCGACACGCCCGCATCGTGGGCGCCTCGCGGCGGCGGCGCAGCGCGCTGACCGCGGCTCGTTCCACCGTCTCGATCGTGGAGCCGATGCGTCCCAGCCTGGCGATCCGGTCCACCCAGCGGATGAAGGTGAGTACCACGAGGCCGAACGCGACCACCGAGAACGAGAAGATGACGAAGCGCCCCGCCACCTGGAACGCCTCCTGCTCGAGCGCGATGAGGGCGACGACGCTGAAGATGAAGGCGCCGATGAACGTGGAGAGCGCGTTCTGGGAGGTGTCGTCCGCGAGGATCAACAGAAAGGCGCGCGGCGTGGCCGTGCTGCTCGCCGAGGCGTACGCCGCCACCATCGACCCTACGGTGAAAGTGGCCACGACGAGCATGCTCGCCGACAGGACCGACAGCAGGGAGCGAACGGTCGCGTCGTCGAAGTCGGGGACGAGGTCCCGAAGACCCGTGCCATCGGCCGCGACGGCGGCGAACACGATCAGCAGCGACAGGAGCCCCATCCCGAGCGGGCGCACCCACAGCCGCTCACGCAGCCTGGCGAGGAGAAGACGCAGACGCTCGTTGGCCATGCGCCATTCTCTCCGGAGTCGCGGCGGTCGAGGTGGGAGACCCGCTCGACCGTTCACTGCCAGAGAGCGTCCGTTCGCGGGTCCTGACGTGCGGTTCGTGGGGGCACCCCCCGGCGCGAGGACCGAAGCCGGCTAGACTCGCACGCACAGGAGACAGGAGCGATGAGGCATTCCCGACGACTCTTCATCACGCGGCTCGGCCTGGCAACGGCCCTGTGCGCATCGAGTGCCCGGTGGGCGGCAGCCCAGCTCGGGAGCCGGCCGGCGGCCGACTGGATCCGCACGCTCGAGCGACCGGAACGCGTCAGCAGCCTGCGGATTCCCGAGGTCATCGCACGGCTCGAGCTGCGCCCCGGGATGACGATCGCCGACATCGGCGCAGGGCCCGGCGTGTTCACGCTGCCCTTTGCCAGGGCCGTGGCCCCCGGCACCGCCTACGCGGTCGAGGTGGACCAGGCGCTGCTCGACCACATCGGCGTACGCGCACAGGAACAGCAGGTGTCGAACATCCGGCTGGTACTCGGCAAGTTCGAGGACCCGTCGATTCCCGCCACCAACGTGGACCTGGCCTTCTTCCACGACGTGTTGCACCACGTGGCCGACCGCGACACCTACGTCCGCAACCTCGCCCGCTACATCGCACCGGGCGGGCGCGTCGCCATCATCGAGCGCGCCGAGGGACGGGGCGACGAAATGCACCTCACGCAGGCACAGGTGACGGCCATGATGGCCGGGGCCGGCTTCACCCAGGTACGGATGGTCGATCTCTTCACCGACAAGTCGTTCGCCATCTACTCGCGGTAGACCCACCCAGGACGCCGGGTCGTGGTCGGCACCGACCACACCCGGCGCGGGCCGTCGTTTGCCCGGCCGCCCGCACCTGCAGTACCGTCCCGGACCATGCAGATCACCGATACCGGCGTCCGTCTCCCGCGGGCCAATCGCGGCGCGGTCGTCGTTGGCCGTGCCTGCGGCACCCGCGCGGGTCGGCGCATGTCCTTCGCCACGGCGTTCCTCCTGGTTGCGGCGCTGGTGTCACCGGCCGCCGCCCAGAACCGGCCGACCCTGACGGGCGACGACTACGTCGAGATCCTCCAGCTCTATTTCCAGTACCCGCTCGTCCTCGACAGCGGCGATGCGGAAGGCTACGCAGACCTCTTCACGACCGACGGCTCGTTCAACGACCGGGTCGGGCGCCAGGCGCTCATCGACTTCGTGAAGGGCCGGGCGGCGACCACGGTGCGGCACGCGCCGCTCACACCGGTCATCGTGGCCACGCCGGAGGGGGCGCGGGGCACGGTGCTGAACCTCTTCGTGGACGTTGGCCAGATGCCGGCGGTGGTCACGCGCATCACGCAGTACCGGGACACGCTCGTCAAGACGCCCGACGGCTGGCGTTTCAAGACCCGCGTGAACGGCTCGGCCGACCTGCGGCCCGAGAGCGCCGCGCGCCCCTAGTTGCCATGTACGCTTCGGCGTAGCGCTCCGTCCCGGCCCGACTTGCGCACGACGGGACAGCGCCAGTCTGGAAAACGATGCGCAAGGGGAGCGACCGAATTCCCTGGAGCATCGTTTTCCCGCGTCGTCGCGCCGGAGGCTGGGCAGGAAGGCAGCGTGGCGGAGTGCTGCGCCGAAGCGCTGACAGCGCCAGGCAGCGCGGTGGCGGCGCTCAGGGCGCGCTGACCAGCCGCTCGATCGCGCGCAGCCCCTCGTCGCCGATGTCGAGACTGTGGGCGTTCACGTAGAGGGCGATGTGCTGGTCGCACACCGCGTCGGACATCTCCTGCGCGTGTGCGCGCACGTAGGCGCGACTGGCCTCGGGATGCGCGAAGGCATAGGCGACCGAGGCGCGAATGGCACGCTCGACCGACAGGATGACGTCGGGCTCGACGTCCGACCGCGCACAGATGCCCGCCAGGGGGACGGGCAGTCCCGTCTCCCGTTCCCACCAGTCGCCCAGATCCACGACGCGCTCCAGCCCGTGATCCGCGTAGGTGAAGCGGCTTTCGTGGATGATGAGGCCCGCGTCCACCTCGCCGCGCTCCACCGCGCCGAGAATCCGGTCGTAGCGGACGTCGAGCACCTCGCCGGACACGGGCGCGGCCAGGCGCAGCAGGCGGAAGGCGGTGGTGTCCCGGCCCGGAATGGCGAGCCGGCCGGCAACGGCCTCCGACAGCGGCATGGCCGCGCCCGTGTCCGGCG
>JABFRY010000039.1 GCA_013140955.1 Acidobacteriota bacterium | reverse complement strand
ATGCCGGTCGGCACGGCGTTGTCGGGAGCGGCGCGTATCACGCCGTCGTCGACGATCGCTTCGCCATCGACGAAGTCGGCGACCACGTAGATACAGGTGGCAAACTCGCGCACGTCACTGATCGCCTCGTAGTGACACCAGCCGTCGGCATCCGGTGCGTCATCGGCGTCCTTCATCTGAAGGTCGTCGTTCTCGCCGAACGAGCAGGAAATCAGGGCGATCGTCATGGCGTCGCACACGCCATCCGGCGGATGAGCCCAGATGCTGGCGGACACCTTGGAACCGCCCGGCGCCACGCCGATACCGGCCATCGACAGGTTCTGCGTCATGAACGCGCACTTCATCCCGCTCCGGCAGGACGCGCTTGCGCGAATGCCCTCGAACGGAGCGAGGCCCACTCCAAAACCGGTCACCGGCACCCAGGCGTACTGGCTCGCGAACTGCGTCGCCCACTCGAAGTCGCCATCCCACAACGTGTTGTTGCTCGCGGCGATGTTCCCGAACGGATTCTTCTGAAAGATCTCGCGCTTGACGTTCGGCTGCGACGTATCCGTCGTCGTCGCATCGTTGCCCGAGCTGTCGGGTCCAGCGTCGTGGGAGGGCGTCCCCTCGCCCGTGTCCTCGTCGCTCGAGCCACATGCCGCGGCCACACCGAGAGCGAGCGCGAACCAGGACCAGCGGCGCGGGTGCCGCGGCAATCTCCTCGAAGTCGAACGAGCGGATCTGCTGCGGCCGGCCGTTCTCGAGGACCTCGAAATCGTCCATCGTCAGGCCGCGCACGACACCGCCTTCACGGTCCCTCACGACGACGTCGACGACGACCAGATCGACGTCGGCGCGGAAGACGGCGTCCTGGGCACGGGGAGCCGCGGAGTCGGCCAGTGCCAGCGCGACGGCGAGCACGGTGACGAGCAGGCGCCTCGTCATCAGAACCGGAACCTCAGGTCGAGCGTGGCGGCGCGCATCGGGCGCACGGAGGTGACCTGTCCGAACGAGGGGGAGTTCACCGTCGTGTCCACCGAGGCGTACTGGACGCGGTTGAGAATGTTGGTCACGTTCAGGCGCAGCGCCACCGATTGCCGGTCGCCCAGCGAGACGTTCCGCGAGAACGAGGCGTCCAGCTGCGCGCTGCCGGGTCCGATGATCGTGTTGCGCCCAGCGGTGCCGAAGGCGCCGGCGGCCGGAAGGGCGAAGGCGGCCGTATTGAAGTAGCGGAGCAGCGTCGGATCGTCCAGGGCCACGGGGGCGCCGGTGGCATCCGCACGCAGCGTGCCGTTGGTGCCGCGGGCGACGTCGGCGACGGCGGCCAGGACGCGTGCGGTGAGCGGTGTCCCCGACTGCGCGCTGAAGGAGGCGTTCACCGTCCAGTCGCCCAGCAGGGCCGCCCACGTCCCACCCTGCGTGAGCCACCGGCGACCATCACCGAACGGCAGATCGATCGAGACGTTCGCCGTGAGCTGATGGCGTCGATCGAAGGAGGAGAGGCTCCGCTCCGCGGCCAGATTCGTGTCGTCCTGGGCCACTACGCCGCCGCCGCCCGACAGCGATGACGCGTTGTCGATCGACTTGGCCAGCGTATAGGACACGCGCGTGCCGATGCCCCGTGCCTGGCGCCGCTGCAGCCGCAGCGTGGTGGAGTGCAGGATCGATGTCCCCTGGGACGTCTGCCACGTGAACGGCTGGACGCCCTCGATGCGCAGGCCGTCTGGGCCGCGGTTGGGCGCACGGAGCATGTCGAGGTGGGACCCGCGCGTGCCGGTGTAGCCGGTGGACAGCGCCCAGCCCCGCCCCAGGTTCCGGTTCACGTCGAGGTTCCAGGTCTGGATCACGCCGAGCTGGTAGTCGACGGCGATGCCGTAGTTGTTCGTGGTCGTCTGCGGCGTCACCGCCGTGAGCGCACTGGTGAGCGCGAGCGGCGCCCCGGCGGTGCCGAGGCTGGTGGCCGTCACGGCAAAGGGGGGCTGGGCCACGAGCTGACGCGCGATGGTCGCGTACGAGCCGTTGTTGAAGCTGACCCCGTAGCCGCTCCGCACGACCGTGCGCGGATTCACGCGCCACGCCACGCCCACCCGGGGCGCCACGTTGTTGCGGTCCGTGCGCACCAGGGCGTCCGGATAGGTGCCGGAGAAGGCGCCCTCGCCCCCGGCCAGCACCGGCGCCACCGCGGTGAAGCCGGGATTGGCGTCGAGATTCACCATCCGGCCATCGGCCTCGGTGAACGGGTGCACCAGTTCGTAGCGGACGCCGAGGTTGATGGTAACGGGGCCGCCAGGACGCCAGTCGTCCTGTGCGAAGGCGGCAAAGGAGCGGGACCGCAGTTCCACGAGTCCTGGTCCGTACTGCACCGAGGCCTGTTGCGGCAGGCCCAGCAGGAAGTCTGCGAGGTCGAGGCCGGTTCGCCCGGCGGTGGGCACGCCGCCGCCCGCGTAGAGACCCGTGAAGACGAACGTGCCCCGGGCATTGGCGTCGGTCTGGCTCGACGCGGCGTCCTGCCGGAAATCGGTGCCGAACCGCAGGGTGTGCCGGGTGGAGGGACGCGACACCGTATACGAGACCTGGAGTCGGCGATCCACCCGCCGCGACGGAACGGTGTCGCTCACGCCGCTCACGCTGGCGAACGACAGGTTCGGGACGCCCCAGGTGAAGGGATCCTCGGCGGCGCCCTCGATGCCGGCCTCGCCGGCCACGTCCTGGCTGAAGGCGAAGCGGTTGGCGGTGACCGACGTGGTGCGCGTCACGCTGACGTTCAGTCCGTGCAGGAGCGGCCCCTTGGCGACGTCGAGCCGGATGGGCACGGCGAGCGTCGTCCCGCGGGTCACGCCGTCGAGTTGCGGAAAGACGTCGAGGCGGTCGGCGCGGTTGCGCCGGTACTGGACCTGCCCGTTCAGGATGACGTTGGTCGGCAAGGCACCACC
>JABFRY010000267.1 GCA_013140955.1 Acidobacteriota bacterium | reverse complement strand
CTCCGGTGGCCACGGCGCTCGTGCCCGGGCAGCTGGGGGGCGCCGTGGCCACCGGAGTCACGGCCTTCCTCGTCGGGGCGGGAACCGGCATCGCCGCGCTGTCCATCGGGACGGGATTCTCGATTCCGCTGGGAGAATGGCTGAACGGGCCCGCATCCTCGGACGACATCAGGAACGTATGGCTTCTCCTGCTTCCGGCGGTCTTCGGCCTGGCGTTCGCGGTGGCACGCCGAGACGGGCGCATGTTGTTCCGCGGCGACTCCACGATGACGTGGCGAGGCAAGCTGGCCATGGGCCTCCTGGTCGTGCACGTGTTTGCCGGTGCCGGATGGGTGTTCGGCCTGGCCGAGCAGACGATCGACCTGATAGGTGGCCCCCCCATGTTGCGCGTCAGCGAGAATCTGGACGCTGCGAAGGACTTCGTGGAGGACCCGACTGCGAAGGTGAGACGCCGCGAGCTCGACCTGAGCTCGGTCCCGGCCGCGGTCACCCTGACGCTCGCCAGCCCTGCGCCGATCAGGGTGACTCTTCCCTCGGACCTTCCTACGGATTTCGTGCTGCTCTTCTATGAGATTCCGAGCGATGGGCTGGGGACGCCTCGTCTCGTGGGCTTGCAGCGGCAGGACAGCAGTGAGCGGTTCTACCGCTTCAGGGACGATCCCCCGACGCTCGGACAGGTCCGCGGCGAGCCGGCCGATGTCGAGCAGTTGAAACCTCCACCCGGCACCTACGCGATCGTGGCCGATACCTTTACGGAGTGGTCCGCCGCCCGGTCGGGCTCCAACGGCTCGCTCGGTGCGCAGCTGAGCACGGCGCAGATCTACGACCGCGCCATGTCGCGCTTGACCTGGTCCCGACTGCGGACATGGTTCCGCCAGACGCCTGGAACCGAAGAGCAGCAGCGGGCTGTCGTGGCCGTGAGTTCAGTTGCGCCATACCGGCTGGTCGTCGAGATCGAGACGGACCGGGCAGCGGAGGTGGAGGCCTCCATTCGATCGAATCCGGTGTACCGCGAGGCGCTCGACGCCAGCAACGCCAGGTCACTCACTCAGGCGGAAATCGACGAGATCGACGGGCGCTGGCGCGACGGAGACGCTGCGGTGATCCAGTCGGTCCAGTCAAGGAACTGCTCGCTGGCGCTGGCCAGCCTCAAGAACGACATTGGCGGCCTGGTGGAGGTGTTCATCACTGACCGTCGTGGCGTCAACGTGTGCCAGTCGAACACGACGAGCGACTACTACCAGGCCGACGAAGTCTGGTGGCAGAACACGCGGGAGAGCCGCGCGGCCTACACCGGGCCTGTCGAGTTCGATGAGAGCGTGGGCGGGAACGCGCAGGCGGTACACCTGCCGGTCCTGGATCCAGACGATCCCGACGGAGACATCATCGGCATCGTGCGCGCCGTGCTCAGGGCCGAGCAGCAACCCGTCACAGAGCAGTTGCGCCCTGCACCCGCGCCGTGACGGCGGCTTCGGGGCACGGGGATCTAGGAACAGGCGTTGCACGCGTCAGCTGAGGCGCGCCCCTCGCGCGCCCACTCTTAGCGCGACCGGGCCCGGGGGTCCGCGAGGCCTCCGGCATTCAAGCGTCGACGTGCGCGGCCGATGATGTCGCCATGGGTGCAGCAGCCCACTCGGCGAAGGTCGTGGCCCGCTACGTGGACGGCCGCATGACCAAAGGCTTTGCGCAGAATTTCGATCCCACGAGGGACGCGTTCGCGCTGACCCCGCACGACGCCTCGGTCGAGCCGCAGGCGCGCCACGTGCGCGTGTCGGAGCTGAAGGCGCTCTTCTTCGTGAAGGACTTCGACGGCGAGCCCGACTACTCGGAGCGCCGGGAGTTCCTCAAGGCCGCCGCCGGCCGCCGCATCCGCGTGCGCTTCACAGACGGCGAGGAACTGGTCGGCACGAGCCTCACCTACCACCCGTCCCGCACCGGCTTCTTCCTCTTCCCGGGCGACCCCTTCAGCAACAACGAGAAGGTGTTCGTCGTCGCCCTGGCCGTGGCCGACGTCACCGGCGCCTGAGTCGACTCGCCCGCGCGCCAGCACGCCCGAAGCTGCTATAGACTTCGGAGCATGCACACTCTCCTGCGCCATGTTCTGCTGGCATGCCTGCTCACGCTGGCGGCGGCGTCCAGCCTCGTCGCCCAGGATCTGGCCGTCACCAACGTCCGCATCATCGTCGGGACGGGCCAGGTCATCGAGCAGGGCACGATTCTCGTTCGCGGCGGTCGCATTGTCTCCGCCTCGGCCGGCGATGTCGCGGCTCCCGGCGTGCCGGCGCTCGACGGCCGGGGACTGACGGCCATCGCCGGCTACATCGACGCTCATCGTCACATCGTGCCGGGTGGTCGCGGCGCGGGCGCGGGTGGCGCCGATGCATGGCTGAGGAACGATGCGCCTACCCGTATGCGGGAGTTCCTGGACGCCGGCTACACCACGCTGATGTCGGCTGGCGGTGCCGCCGAACCCGTGGTGGCGCTCCGGAAGGCGATCGCCGACGGACAGATGGCGGGGCCGCGCATCATCCCGTCGGCGCCGCTCCAACTCGGGCAGAACCCGACGCCAGAGGCGGCGCGCGAACTGATTCGCCGGATGGCGGCCGCAGACATTCACTTCACCGGCGAGGTGAACGTCAACTCGTTCATGCCCGATCCGAGACAGCTGGCGGCGCTCGCCGCGGCCATCGACGAAGGCAAGAAGGTGGGCGTGGACGTGGCCATCCATGCCGCCAGCGTCGTCGCCATGCGCGCCGCGGTCGGGATCGGCGTTCCGAAGCTGGTGCACACCCCGCACTTCGAGTGGCTGTCCGACGCCGATGCGCAGCTGGCGAGGGCCGCCGGCACGCAGGTGTCCTCGTGCACGGGGTTCGGCGCCCCCGTCTTCAACGTGTTCAACCAGGAGAACGTGCCCACGTTCCGGGACGGCGGGAAGTGGCCCGACGCCATCATCGACGGGGAAGGCCGCGGCCGGGAGGCCGGCTACAAGGCCGTGAACGGGCGCACCCTGTTCGACAACGGCGTCGTGTACGGGTACTGCACCGATACCGGCTACCTGCCGGCATGGGGCCTCGCGCAGGAGCTGCGGGTGCTGGGCCTGATGTTCTCGCCGGTCGACCTCGTCAAGGTGCTGGGCCCCAACAGTGCGTCGTGGGTCAACATGGCCGACGACCTCGGCACGCTCGAGGCGGGCAAGATCGCCGACATCGTGCTGCTGGGTGGCAACCCCCTGGGCGGGACGCCGCTCAATGGCTACTGGGACTTCCTGAACGTCCAGGTCACGATCAAGGGCGGCAGCGTGCTGGTGGACAAGCGCGCATCGCGGTAGCGCCCGCTGATCGCCTTCGCGCGATCGTAGCGGCCTCGCCTGTGCGCAGGCCTCGCGCCGTCAGCCCACACCGTTATCGAAGGGCTTCGTCCCACGCTTCTTCGGATACCGCCTGCACACGGCGGTGGACTTAGGATTGGAAGTGCTCGACGTGGATCTCGGCCGTCCGGCCGAAGTAGAGCACGCGGCGCCCCAGGACGGAGACGAGGTAGCCGGCGCATCCGCTGTGCGTCCATCGTGCTCTCCTCGTTTCTCGGGTCGCTCCACCGAACGGTGTCACGCAGTGGGCGTGCTATTCAGTCCGTGTGCCGCAGGCATGATCCGAAGAGTCCTTTCCAACTGCTGGCGCTCGTCGGCCGTGAGGGCGTCGAAGGTGAGCATGCGCTGGACGTCATACTGCGCCGCGCAATTCCTCGATCATCTCAATCCACAGCTGCAGAGTGAGGTCCTCACGGCCCGGTCGCCCCAACTTCGGCCGCAGCTCGTCTCGATATCGCTGCTGCAGGACATCGATGTCGAGCCCTGGGCCACGCGCGAGGGCGGCGACGTCCTCACGATCACGGTCGATGTTCCGGCACAATTTCCCCAGGACGAGGTCGTGCCGCTCGAAGGCGCGCAGGCGGAGCCTGACGAGCCCGTCGACGTTCATCGTGAGCAGCCTGGTGTCGTAGTTGTCCGGGACATCGGCCACGGTCACGATGTCGATGTACACACGATGCCGCCGATGTAGCGCGCTTCCCCGCCCGGCGAGCTGAGCGATCGAACCCTTGTCGGTGCCGAGACTCTCTATGACGTCGATATCGGCGGTGGGCCGAATGAGTCCGTAGTGCTCGGAGAGTACGAAGCCACCCATGCAGTGCAGCTCGGTGTCCTGGGTCAGAGCCCGGTCCAGGGCCGCCAGCATGGACTGCCACGGTTCGTGAAGAAGTCGGCTAGCCTTCGAATCCACGACCGAGCTCGCTGGCGGTGAGGTTCGTGAGAACGTTCCAACGCATCGCCTCGGGTGGCCGGTGCTCGCGAAGCCACCGCCGCTCGGCCTCGGTCATAGACGCCCGAAATACGTCTTCTCGTTGCAGGCGGGAGTATTCCAGCGCCTGCTCAGCCGTCGTGAGGGCCGCGACGGCCTCGGGGTGGCCTTTCTGCTCCGCTAGTTGCCGGGCCAGTGTCACCAGGAAACCAAGCCGGTTCTGAAGGTCCTCGACCTTGGCCTGGCGGACGGCCCAGGCCCAATTCAGGTCAGCGTAGGTCACCGCGAGCCACACCAGCGCCTCCACCAAGCGCGCATCGAGTTCCGGCGACTTGAGCGTGCGAAACAGCACTTCCGCCGGGTTGAGCCGGTGCCGTAGTCGGCGGTAGGCGAACCCCGGATATCCCAACGTGGCCAACGCGGTGGTTGCGGCTTCATCGGCGAGCGCCGTGCTGGCTGAACCGACAGGTACGGCGGTCGCGGGCAGATTGAGCAGGCGAGCGAGCTTGAGGCCCAGCGCCGTGGGCACAGGTCGCTGTGCCCGCTCCAGGAGGCAGACGTATCCCTGGGAGACGCCGAGGCGCTCCGCCAAGGCGGTCTGCGTCCAGCCGCGTGCCTTGCGACCTGTCCTCAACTCGCTCCCGGTCATGATACGCAATATTACATCACATGTAATAGTCATCCCTCGCCGACAGCGGCGACCTCTCGCCTGTATGGCCCGCTCCCGATAGTGAGGTACGCGCCGCGATCCCCGAGCCGCTGCACAAGCCGCGTCGAAGGCCGCCCGGAAAGCCCTGGGCCAAAGCCATCGCTATACTGACCCGGTGCGGTCGGCACTCACGGCGCTTCTGGCCTGTCTGTTCCTGGTGATGGTCACCGTGGACCGGTTCGCCTGCCCTGACGGCTGTACAGACGAGTCGCCGACCCAGGCGGCGTCCCAGCAACACGGTCCTTCACCATGTGGCATCTGCCACGGGTGGAGCCAGACGTCGATCATCGTTGCCTCGCGTCCTGCCCCTCGTCCCATCGTGAAGCCGCGCCTGGTCGTCATCGACCCAACCGAGCCACCCCTCTCAGTCGTCGAGCACCCTCCAAGAACCGCGTAGTTGTCATCGCCTTGAAGACGTCGGTGTGACGCGTGCCGCGTGGTGGCGCGCCGCGGAGGGGTACGCATGAGAACAGTGAGATGTGTCATCGGGTGGGCATGCATCGCGTTCGCCTCGGTCGTGCAGGCTCAGACGCCAGCCAAATTGGTGGTCCTGGTGCGGTCCGCGAACGAACCAGTGGACGAGGCCGTCGTCATTGCTGGCGACCAGCGGGCCGAGACGGGTCAGGATGGACGTGTCGAGCTTATGGTGCCTGTCGGTGCCGTGCTGCTGATCGTGACCAGGGAGGGGCTCATCGACGCGCGGCAGGACGTGACCGTTCCCGCGACCGGCCTTGAAATCACGGTGGATCTCGTCGCGCTGCCGGACATCGATGAGGAGATCGTGGTCGTGGCCACCACGCGCACAGGCCGGCGCATCGAAGACCAGCCCACGCGTGTCGAGGTGCTGGGACGCGAAGAGATCGAAGAGAAGATGCTGATGACGCCCGGCGACATCGTCATGATGCTCAACGAAATGGGCGGCCTCCGTGTGCAGGCCACGTCGCCGTCGATCGGTGCGGCCAGTGTGCGTGTGCAAGGGATGAAGGGTCGCTACACCCGCCTTCTCAGCGACGGCCTGCCACTGTTCGGACAGCAGGTGGGGGGGCTGGGACTGCTGCAGATTCCGCCGATGGATCTCGGGCAGGTCGAGGTGATCAAGGGTGTCGCCTCCGCGCTCTACGGGGCCGGAGCGATGGGTGGCGTGGTCAACCTTCTGTCCCGCCGTCCCGGAAGCCAAGATGCAGTCGAACTGCTGGCGAACCAGTCGACACTCGGTGGGACCGACGGTGTCGCGTTTCTATCGACGCCGGTGACCTCCAGCTGGCGACTGTCGTTGCTCGGCGGCGCCCATCGTCAGATTCAGAATGATCGTGATGGCGACGGCTGGGCCGACGTGGCGGGCTACGCTCGAGGCATCGTGCGTCCGCGGCTCTTCTGGGACGGCGGCAACGGCCGATCAGCCTTTCTCACCGTCGGCATCACGGTGGAGGACCGGACGGGCGGGACCTTGCCGGACGCGACGCTTGCCGCCACGGGCACAGCGTATGTCGAGGCGCTGGACACGCAACGGTACGATGTCGGTGGAACGGTGCAGACGCTCGTCGATGAACGCTACGTGCTCACCGCCCGCGGAGCGGCCGCCTGGCAGCGTCACGACCATCGATTCGGCGAAATCCGCGAGCGTGACGCGCATGACACGATCTTTGGCGAGGTGGCGCTGCGGGGCGCGGCAGGCCGGCACACGTGGGTTGTCGGGACTGTCTACGAGCGCGATACGTACACGCCGACCGATGTGCCCCGGTTCGGCTACACCTACCACGTGCCCGGCGTCTTCGCGCAGGACGACCTCGACCTCACCTCGTGGCTGTCCGCCTCGGCCGGCGCCCGGCTCGATTGGCACAGCGAGTACGGGGCCTTCCTCAGCCCGCGACTTGCCGGCCTGATTCGTGCGGGCGCCTGGACGAGTCGCCTGTCGGTGGGCAGAGGCTTCTTTGCCACGACGCCGCTGACGGAGGAGACCGAGGCGGCAGGCCTGACACGGCTCCAGATGCAGGAGCCGGTACGGCCGGAGCACGGCACGAGCGTTTCGTGGGATGTGACGCGCCCAGTCGGTCCCGTCACGCTCACGGTCACGGCGTTTGGCTCGCGCATCACGGATCCGGTCGGGGTCGATCGGGGCACACGCTATCTCCTGTTCAACCGCGACGCGGCGACCACGAACATCGGCGCCGAGCTGCTGGGTACCGCACGTCGCGGTCCGTGGGTGGGTACTGGCACGTACACCTACGTGCGGTCCCGCGAGGATGGGGACAGTGGACGCCAGGACGTCGCCCTCACGCCGCGTCACAGTGCGGGCTTCGTCGGGATGTGGGAGGTGGAAGACCGGGGACGCGTCGGCCTCGAGGTGTACTACACAGGTCGGCAACGGCTCGAGGTGAACCCGTACCGCGCGGAGTCGGAGCCCTACGTGATCGTCGGCATGCTCGTGGAGAGACGCGTCGGGCTGGCCCGGCTGTTTCTCAACGCGGAGAACATCACGAACGTGCGCCAGACGACGTGGGATTCGCTGCTTCGATCGTCGCGCGGGATCGATGGCCGCTGGACAGTGGACGCCTGGGCGCCGGTCGATGGCCGCGCGATCAATGGTGGCGTGCGCCTTGGCTTCTGAGGTCGGCTGGGACACAGGGCGGAGCTGAGAGATTGTGGACGCCGACCGCGTCTATGCGGGTCGGACCTGGCGGGCCCTGCTGAAGTGGTGTGGCTGGGAGTTCGGGACGATTTCCGCAACCATCTCATCCGTGCGGCGTGACGGTGCTGCAGCGTGAGTCATCGCCGGCGCCCGAAGGCCTTCTTCCACCGCTTCTTCGGATCGTCGAACAGCACGGCCGAAGGGTCGAACGCCTCCGGGTCGAAGCGGCCACCGGCCCACTGAAGGGTCGACTCGTGCTCCTCATGCTCGGGATCCGCGATGATCTGAAGCAACTCGCTGTAACCCTGGACGCCACCGCAGTCCTCAGGCGGACACCGGCCTTCACCGGCGACACAACGCGGATAGCTGCGGTGACTCTCGGCCGACTCGACGCCCTCGTGCACGAGCGCGTGCTGCCAGTCGTCGCCGAAGTCATACGCATACAGTGCGGGCGGGGCGTGCCAGCCTTGCTGGTCGAAGAACGTCGACAGGGATACGTCCCAGCCAGGTACAACCGGTCGGTCCTCCGGGTCGTCATCGGTGGGGATGCCGATCGACACCACCCGTTGCTCGGTCGCGTCGAGCAACCGGAATTCGTGCAGGTGGTAGTCGAGCCAGCCCATCGCATCCTGGATGGCGACATGCAGGTCCCAGAAGGAGTACCGCTCGGGCACCTGGATGCGGCGCCAGACGAGCGGGTCGGTGCCGGAGAGCACGATCAGGAATTGATGCACCAGCCCCGGCCGAGGCGTGGTCCGCTTCCTCGGTATCGAGACGACCTCAGCCACCTGCGTTACGCGCTCTGTGGAAGGGCACGCACCCTGGGCCGGGCCCCCCGTACTCTCAGGGCCTGCCAGAGGTCCCACTTGGCCTGGAGCGTCAACCAGATCTCGGCGTCCCAGTGCGTCAACGCCTCGAACAACAGCGCCGTATCTGCGCTGACGCCTCGACGTCCCCTGACGATCGCGTTGAGGCGCTGAAACGGAATGTGCATCCGCTTGGCGGCCTCAACCTGGGATACGCCCAATGGCTCGAGGAATTCCTTCAGGAGCATCTCACCGGGGTGCGTCGGCGGACGATGGGTCGGCAGCATGTCGAGATCCTCAGTGGTAGTCGGTACAGCGCACGTCAAATGCGTCGGATCCTTCGAACCGGAACACGATGCGAAACTGGTCGTTGACGCGCACGGCGTGCTGGCCTGCCAGGTCGCCGGTGAGCGCGTGCAAGCGGTTTCCGGGCGGCACCCGAAGGTCGTCGAGCCTCGTCACCGCATCGATCTGATCCAGCTTGCGGCGGACGATCGGCCACAGGTCGTTCGGGATCCGGCGGGCCGCCTTCGAGTTGACGCCGTTCCAGATGTCCCGGGTTGTGTCGTCGGCCAGCGTCCGAATCACCGCTTAGCACTATAGAACGCCTATCGTGCTAAGGCAACCGGGAACGTCCGGGCTGAAGGAGTTCGTCCCGAGCGGGCGTTCAATAGACGTGGCGAGCCGGTTGGGGAGCAGAAGTGGCTGGGAGGCAGGGATTCGAACCCCGATAACCACGTCCAGAGCGTGGTGTCCTACCGTTGAACGACCTCCCAGTGCAGAACGCGTCGTACGGG
>JABFRY010000002.1 GCA_013140955.1 Acidobacteriota bacterium | reverse complement strand
CCTCACAGCGGGTCCGCCGGAACGTCGCCGCCGCCGCGCGCGCCTGGGCCAGCGCGGCTGCGGGTGCGTGCGCTCGCTCCAGGCCTGGGTCTCCCGGCGGGTGGGCGGATGGTCCCTCGTCCGGGCGCGCGGCACGATGGTGAGGTATCGCTACCGCGAGGACGTCCTCACGTGGCTCACCCGACACGGGGTGTGCCCGAGGCCATCCACGCCGCCCGCCCTGGCGCACGAGTTCGTGAACGACCTGTACCGGTACGAACTCAGGCGGCTGCGGGAGCAGCTCGTGAGCGGGACCATTCCCCGAATCGGGTACGCCGACCGCGTCGTGGCGCTTCGCCGGAAGTATCCGCTCGTGTCGCTCCGGCCGTCCGAGTGGGCGGAGCCGGTATCATAGGCGGCCGTGTCCACTGCCTCCTCTCTGCGCTCGCGCCTGCCGTCGACCGGCGTCAGCATCTTCTCCGTGATGTCGCGCCTGGCGGACGAGCACGACGCCATCAACCTCTCGCAGGGCTTTCCGGACTTCGACTGCGCGCCGACGCTCGTCGACGCCGTCGCGGCTGCCATGCGTGCCGGACACAACCAGTACGCGCCGATGGCCGGCGTGCCCGCGCTGCGTGAGGCGCTGGCCCGGAAGATCGCGCATCTCTACGGGCACCGCTACGATCCCGCCACCGAGATCACCGTGACGTCGGGCGCGACCGAGGCGCTCTTCAGCGCCATCACCGCGCTCGTCCACCCGGGCGACGAGGTGATCATCTTCGTGCCGGCGTACGACTCGTATGCGCCGGCCGTGCAGTTGAGCGGGGGCGTCCCCGTGTTCGTCCCGCTCCACCCGCCGGACTGGCGCATCGACTGGGACCGTGTCCGCGCCGCCCTGACGCCGCGCACGCGGCTCGTGCTGCTCAATACGCCCCACAATCCGACGGGCATGACGATCGATCGCGACGACGTGCGCCAGCTCGCCGACGTCCTCGACCGGAGTGGGGCGCTGGCGCTGTCCGACGAGGTCTACGAGCACATCGTCTTCGACGGACGCCGGCACGAGAGCCTGTCGCGCCATCCCGAACTGGCCCGGCGGTCCGTCGTGGTCAGCTCGTTCGGCAAGACGTACCACGCCACGGGCTGGAAGGTGGGCTACTGCGTGGCACCACGGGAGATCACGGCGGAGATCCAGCGCATCCACCAGTTCGTCACCTTCACGGTGAACGGCGCCGTGCAGATGGCGTACGCCGGACTGGTGGACCAGGATCCCGCGTGCGCCGAGGTGGCGACCTTCTATCAGGCCCGGCGCGACCGGTTCCTGTCGCTGATGGAGGGCTCGCGCTTCCGCCCCCTGGCCTGCCAGGGGACGTACTTCCAGCTCATGGAGTATTCGGCGATTGCCGACGAGCCCGACACCGACTTCTCCCTGCGCCTGATTCGCGAGCACGGCGTCGCCGCGATCCCGACGTCCGCGTTCATGCACGGGGCCGATCCCGGGCGGGTGCTCCGGTTCTGTTTCGCCAAGCGCGACGAGACCCTCGTGCGCGCCGCCGAACGCCTCCGCGCGATCTGAGCCAGGGCGGCGTGCGCGCCGATGGGCAGCGCCGGACCACCCAGCGCGTCAGGCGGTCGTATCGGGCGACGCGGGTGGCAGTGCCAGCGGGGGAGGCGCCGGCGTGGCGCGTGGCTTCGGGTACAGGGCGAGGCCCAGGCCGGCCCAGAGCAGCGAACGGACGCGTCGGACGAGTGCGAGTGCACCCCCGCCGCTCAGGCCGAGAGCGGTGACCACGGCGGCGTTGCTGGCTTCGAGCGCGCCCAGGTTGGCGGGAATGGCCGCCGACGCCACGCTCGCGAGTCGTGTGAACGTTTCCACCGCGGCCGTTTCGGTGAAGCTCAGTGTCTCGCCGACGGTCCAGAGGACCAGCCAGGCCTCGAGACCCATGAGGGCGTAACACACGACCGGCAGCACGAGCAGCGTCGTGAGCCGGCGCGGGTTGCCCCCGAGCAGGCCGAGCAGGGTGACCTCCACTTCGAGCAGGAAGCGCGTGACGCCGCGCGCCCCGAGACGGCGTCCGCTGGCGCGGTCGAGGCGTCTGACGAGACGACCCATGACACCGGAGCCGTGACGGACGACGACCAGCAGCAGGAGGGCCAGCGCGAACGCGGCCAGCGACAGGCCCGCGAACACGGTGCTCCAGGCGCCCGGCATGTCGAGGCGGGTGAGCACGGCCCCCGAGATCACCCCGGCGATGAGCGTACTGATGATGGCGAACGCCGCGCGCTCGAGCGCCACGGCCGCCGTCGTGACGCCCGGCGGTACGCGGTCGTACAGGAGGAGCACTTTGAGGGGTTCGCCCGCCAGCCCCCGCACCGTGAAGAAGCCCACGGCGTCGGCGGCCAGCCGGACACGAAAGAGGCGGCTGAACGCCGGCCTGGCGTGGTCGGGAAAGGCAATCGCCCAGCCCCAGGTGCGGAGGAGATGCCAGAGGGTCCCTGGCAGGAGGATGACCGGCAGCATCAGGCCCAGGCGTCCGATGCTGGCCGCCAGCGTGCTCAGGTCGAGCCGAAGCAGCGTACCGACGAAGAGCGCCGTGCCGAGAACGGCCGCCGCCGTTGACACCGCCCGCGGCAGCGACCGGATCACCGGACGCTAGTCCTGGTCGTCGCCTTCGTCGTCCGGAAGCGCTGCGGCGATCCCCTCGTCCGGAAGCGCCGTGGCGATGTCGTCGAGCTCCGGCGTCTCGCCTTCGTCCAGATCGTCGACCGCATAGATCCGGCCGCCGGTCTTTTCCTTGATGGGCCCCCGCGGCTTGTGCTCCTGCTGGTTGCCCTTCTTGGCGTTGCGCAGTCGGCGTGGTGGAGCCGGAGGACCGAAGTTCGCCGAGCGATCCCGTCCGCCCGGGCCACCGGAGCCGGCGCCAGGGCCGCCGGCCGGCGGGC
>JABFRY010000231.1 GCA_013140955.1 Acidobacteriota bacterium | reverse complement strand
GACGAACGCCCGGCTCCGGGCCGCGTCGGGCGGCTGCGCCACCGCCACGGCCAGCTGGGCCACGTGCTCGGCGAGCGACGCCGCGACCGTCAGCAGGCCGCCGTTCACGTTCTTGAGGTGCTGGAAGTGGAGCGTCCCTTCCTGCTGCCCGGCGAACTCGGTCGTGAGGACCGTGTACACCGGCCGCCCCACGATGCCCGACTCGATGAGCGCACTGGTGTTGACGCCCACCACCGCGTGACTGTGGAACATCGAGTCGTAGTAGTCGGCGCGCGCATCGCGGTCCACCGGGTTGGCGCCCGCGCGCGGCCAGATCCCCACCGCGTCGAGCGCCGTCGCGTCGAAGTCGGCCCACTGGGCGGCGTTCTGCGGATGCGGCCGGACGAGGATCGCCGCCCGCCGGAGCACCGGGTCGGAGGCGGCGCGGATGGCCGCAATCCAGCTCCGCACGAACCCGACCTCGTAGGGCGTGATGAAGGGCGACGAGCAGAGGTACAGCAGCACCGGACGGTCGGCGGGAATGCCGACCTTCGCGCAGAAGGCCTCGCGGGTGCTCGACGGCTGCTGGGCGAACCAGTGGTCGTAGGCCTGGGCGCCGGTCACGGTGACCCGGTCCGGCGACACGCCGTGCAGTTCGGCCGCCTCGCGCTTCTGCATCTCGTTCCACACGAGCACCCGGTCGGGCATCTCGTGGATGAGTCCCTTGGTGGTGAGGTGATCCCAGCTGCCGACACCCAGCACGGTCCGCAGGCCCAGGGCACGGGCCGCACGCACGTACTCGACCTGGGTGGACCCGAAGTAGATGAGGGGGGTGAGCAGGATCAGGTCGGGCCGCTGATCGCGGAGGAACCGCTCGACGGTGTCACCGGGTGGCACCAGGCGTTCGGCCCGGTCGAGCAGCGCGCCCACGGCCCGCATGCCCGCACGCGTCCCGACCAGGGGCCACGAGGGCAGGGCCGCAGCGAGAGGCGGCGCCTGGCGGGCCGCCCGGGCACGCAGGCTCGGCGACTGGTCGTACCGGGGCTCCAGGTACCGCCAGTAGTCGAGGCAGAGCCGCGTCTGCACCGCAAACGCCTGCCAGGGGTCGTCCTTGCGCTTTGGCGCGAAGCCGTACGTGATGCGGTCCGGATGCTCGGCCAGCAGGTTCTCGATGGTCCGCATCCCGCCCACACTGTCCTTGCGCTCGGCGACCAGGTGGAGCTGGTGCCCGCGGGCCGCGAGGAGGCGAAGGGCCGGCTCGAAGTTCCTGAGGAACCCGAAGTTGTTGACCGAGAAGAGCAGACGCATCAGGTGCGGACTACCGAACCACGACAAGCGACCTGGAGACCGGGCAGGCTACCGCCCTCTCGCCTACAGGCAGGCGCACGAAAACCCAGGCCGAAAGGCATGTCCTGGCGCCATGTTGCGCACGTTCACACCCCCCGTGCACGGATCGAACCGCGGACAGTTTAGGCGAAAACGCGAAGACTCAGCAGGCCTCCGCCCCGGGTGCAGATCGGAGTGGGTCGAGGAGTGGCGTGATGACGCAACAGTGACGGGATAACCCGACGATGCTAGGTGATATGGCCGCGAAGCGTCAACCGGGACCGGGGCGGGACTGGAGCAGGACGAGACCGCGGCGAAGGGGGGCGGGACGGCCCGCCCACCGGGAGGTGGACGGGCCGGGTCGTGCTAGAACTTCACCGCGCGGGCGTCGGCCAGGATGAGGTCGTGGTACACGGGCAGCGACCAGCCGGCCCGTTCGAGTTCGGTGAGCCGGGCCTCCACCTGCCGCACGTAGTTGTCCGGGCTGCCGTACTTCGCCCGCAGGGTGGCGGCGGGAATCGGCGTCGTCCACGCGCTGAGGTTGCACAGCAGGCTCGGTCCCATCACGGGGCCGCCACCGCGCGCGCCGGGCGCCGGGGCGGGCGCCGCACCCGTGTTCCGCATCGTGTACTTCACGGTGGCGAGATCGACGTACGGGTTGCGGATCCCCCCGCGCGGGTTGCCGACCTCGTCGAGCGCCATCAGGCTCCCGTCGTTGTCCTCGAACATGTCCATGAGGACGCGCTCGGCCCTCGGCGGGACCGTGCCGCGGTCCACCCACTGGAGCAGGTGGTGCAGGGCCACCGACATGTACGCCTCGAGCGGGAACTGGCTGAGCGGGTTGCGGCAATCGGCCTGCGTGAAGCGGGCGCCGTTGTTGCGCGAGTCGAGATGGCTCAACCCCGCGAACTGGTAGACGCGGAACTGCGCACCGGGCGCGTCGCCGTCCTGCTGCGACGTCGCGACACGCTCGAACTCGTGCTGCGTCGGCACCTGGATCATCGGCACGTCCACGGGCGCAATCTGGGAGCCGTTGGACGTCGGCATGAAGCCGTCGTAGATGTGCGTCATGCCGGGCGTGCGGTACACCGCGTGGGCCGGCAGATAGCGCGTCAGGATGCCCGAGCTCGCCGACGTGCCCCAGAGCACCATCTTCCGCAGCGGAAGGCCCGCGAGCGGCCCCTGGTTGCTGCGGACCAGGGCACCCACCTGCGCCAGGATCTCGTTGGCCTGGCGCGGCGTGACCGTGATGTCCTTGTAACGGGCGGCATTGAAGCGGCCGAAGTTGTCCGTGCCCGCCGTGGCGATTTCCACGGCGATATGCCCGGAGTCCATGATGTAGACCGAGTTGTACTCGAAGGCGTGCGCACCGCCGATCGGGTGCATGGCCTCGGCCACGACCAGGCCGCTGAAGCGGGCGGCGTCGGCCGGACGTCGTACCACCAGCCTGGTGGTATACGGCTGGCCGTCGGCCGTGCCCGACACGAAGTACTCCTGCATCCGGTAGTTGAAGTGCGCCATGTCCCGGCCCGGCCACTGCGCCGGGGACGAGTCGAACATCGCGCCAGGGCCGGTGATCTCGGCCGACAGCCGTGGGAGGATGACGGCCAGCCGTATAC
>JABFRY010000221.1 GCA_013140955.1 Acidobacteriota bacterium | reverse complement strand
TCCCCGGAGGGCGCCGTCACCAGGCCCAGGCCCATCGCGGCCTGCACATCCGTCAGCGTGATGGGTTCGTCGTTGACGCGCACGAGCACGCGGTCGAGCAGGACCTGCGCGGCGGGGGCCGCCGCGCACACGCCGCAGAGCAGCGCCACCACGGCCACCCGACGCCACCCGGCCCTGCGCACGCGCATCCTCATCTCAGAAGGCCTGCCCAAAGCTGATGTGCAGTTCACGTGGCCGCTCGAGCCGACCGGGCACGAGTTCGCGCCGGTCGAGTTTGAAGCCGAGGTCGATGCGGATGGGGCCGATGGGCGACCTGAAGAACAGGCCGAAGCCGGCCGCGCCCCGCAGGTTGCCCAGGTCGATGCGCGCGGCGCGCGGGAAGACGTTGCCTGCGTCCACGAAACCCGTCACACCCAGGGTGGATGTCACGGCCACCCGCAGTTCGGCGTTGAGCACCAGCAGGCCGTTGCCACCGGTCGGGAAGCCGGCCGCGCTGATCGTCTCCTCGTCGCCGAGCCGGTCGAGCGGAAAGCCCCGAACAGTGGTGTCACCCCCGGCGAAGAAGCGCTCGCTTGCCGGGAGGTCCTGCACGATGTCCACGACGGGGGCCCCAGACCCGTCGGTGACCGGCAGGCCATCGGCACCGATGCGGGGTACGCGCCGCTCGAAGCCATGCGCAGCGCCGACGCGCGCGGCCAGGGCCACCACCATCCGCCTGGTGGTCGGCAGGCGGTGGAAGGTGAAGGCCTGCAGGAACGACTTCGCAAACCCCACTTCCGAGCCGAGCGCGCGCGCCGCCAGTTCCCCATCGACCGCGAGGAAGGTGCCCCGACTCGGATCGAGCGCGTCGTCGCGCGAGTCGCGGATGACCGACATCGACAGCTTGGACAGCCGCACCTCGGGAAACAGGCGGTCGATGAGGGGCTTCTCCTCCTCGGTGAACCGCTCATCGAACAGGCGCGTGTGTTTGTAGGAGTAGCGACCCGCGAGGCTGAATCTCGACGACGCCTGCGCGCCCATCTCGGCGCGCACTTCGCGCGTGGCGAAGTTGAAGCTCGAACGGATGGCCTGGTCGAGAATGCCCGTGAGCAGGAAGTCTCCGCCCGTGCCGAAGGCCCTGGGCTCGCGAAACGTGCCGAAGACCCGGTACTCGTTGAAGCCGTAGCCCCCCTCCGGCGACGGCTCGACCAGCCGCAGGCCCGTGTCGCTGAACACGATGTCCCTCGATCGCAGGCTGACGCGGGTGAACAGGTTGACCGACCGGTTCTTCCCCCAGAGGTTGCGCCGGCCCACCTCGAAGAAGCCGCGGGGCGCAAACTCGAAGCGCTCTTCGGCCAGGCCGCTGTCGCCGGTGGGACGCAGGCGCGTGACGCCCTCGAGTCCCACACCGTAGCCCACGGTCGTGGGAGGGGCCTCTTCCACTTCGATGAGGACGTCGCGCCGCTGCCCGGTGCCGACGGGCAGTTCGGCGATGCGCACGCGGCGGAACAGGCCGAGGGCGCTCAACCGCTGCTGCGTCTCGAGCGTGTCGGCGAGTCCGAGTGGTTCGCCCGCACGGAACGTCACGGCCTGGGCGATGGTGCTGGTCGACACGCGTGCGTTGCCGACGATGATCACGCGATCGACCAGGACCTGCGGCCCCTCGTCCACGGTCATGGTCACGAGGGCCACGGTGTCGCCCTCCTCGAGCTGCACCGAGGGCGTCACGACGACCTCGGGGAACCCTTCGTCGAGATACGCCCGCTCGATCAGGTCGCGGTCGTCCACGAGGGCCCGCTCCGAGAACGCCTGCCCGGGAGCCACCGTCATCACGCTGCGCAGCCGGCCCTCGCCCAGGGCCATGTTGCCCACGAGGGCGATGGCGCCGACGACCGTCCGCGGCCCCTCGGCGACCTCGAGTTCCACGCGCACGCGCCGGTCGGCCATGGGCGCGGTGCGACCCGACGCCGCGTCACGCGCGCCCGGGGCATCCACCTCCACACCGTCCGCCACGAGCGTCACGCGGGGTGACAGCCGGACCTGCGTGTACCCACGATCGCGGTAGGCGCCCTGCACGGCGGCCGCGCCCGTCACGAGAAGACTCTCGACGAACGGCTCTCCGGCCACGAGCGGCACCAGCGCGAACAGGTCGCCGTCGGTCAGCGCCCGGTTGCCGGCGGCCGTGACGCCGTCCACGAGGTAGCGCGGGCCGCGGCTCACCTCGAAGGTGATCGTCACCAGGCCGGGTTCCTCGCGCCGCACGTAGTCCACCTGCGCATCGCGGTAGCCCTGGTCGTACAGGTAGGTCTCGATGTTGCGATTGGCGTCTTCGAGGAGGTCTTCGTCGGCCGACCCCTCGGACCGGATCGGCACCAGGCGGTCACGCTCGCCCTGCGGCAACGGGTCGCCGGAGAAGGCCACCACCACCTGCGGCCCGCGGTCCACGGCCACGGTCACAGCGGCCCGTCCGTCCCCGGCGAAGTCCACCGAGTGAATGGCCCGCGCCTCGTAGAAGCCGCGGCCCCGGAGCTGGGCCTCGTACTCCGCCAGCGCGTCACGAATGCTGACGGCGTCGTACGGCTCCCCTACGCGCAGACCCGTGCGGGAGAGCACCGACGCACGGTCTTCGGCATCGGTGGCATCCACGTCGATCCGCCCGATGGCCGCACGCGGCCCCGGCGCGACGGTGAGCACCATCGAGGCGCGGTCGGGGTCGTGCGAGACCTCGATGGCGGTCATGACGGTGGCACCGGCGAATCCGCTCTCCCGGTAGAGATCGACCAGCGTGGCCGCCACCTCCTCGGCGCGGCCGGCGGGTGGCGCGGCGCCGTAGCGCTCGGTGACGGCCTGTCGCAGATCCCCCTCGTCCAGGCCCAGCGCGCCGCGGAACTCCAGGCGGTCCACCGCGTGCACAGGCATCAGCCGGTAGCGCAGGCGGATGCCTGTGCAC
>JABFRY010000394.1 GCA_013140955.1 Acidobacteriota bacterium | reverse complement strand
GGCTTGAGCAGGTAGTCCACCGCGTTCACCTCGAAGGCCCGGATCGCATGGGCGTCGTAGGCCGTCACGAACACCAGCGCCGGCCGGTCGGCGTGCGTCTCCAGCAGGCGCCTGGCCACCTCGAACCCGGTCAGGCCAGGCATCTGGATGTCGAGGAAGACCAGGTCGGGCTCGTGGCGGCTCACCGCGGCCAGCGCCTCGACGCCGTCACCCGCCTCGGCGACGACGGCCACCTCGTCGAGCTCGCCCAGCTGGTAGCACAGCTCTTCGCGTGCCAGCGGCTCGTCGTCCACGACGAGGACACGCAGCGCGCTCACGCGGTGATCCGTTCCGGCGTCGTCAGCTCGGGGATCTCGATCCGCGCCCGCGTCCCGCGGCCGGGCTCGCTGGTGAGCTGCAGCTGGTAGCTCAGGCCATAGATCACGCGCAACCGCTCCCGGACGTTGGCCAGGCCGATCCCGCTCGACATCGGCTGGTCGAGCCGCTCCATCATGAAGCCCATGCCGTCATCCTCTACCTCGATGCAGGCGCGCCCCTGCTCGAGCCAGCTCCGGATGACGACGGTTCCGGGCCCGAGCTTGCGCGAGAGTCCGTGCTTGATGGAGTTCTCCACGAGGGGTTGCAGGATCATGCTCGGCACCACCAGATCCAGCGTGGCGGGCTCGATGGCTTTTCGCACCGTCAGCTTCGGTCCGAAACGAATCACCTCGATGTCCAGATACTCGTCCACCGACTCGAGTTCCTCGCGCAGCGTGACGAAGTGCTCCTGATTGCGCAACAGGCGTCGCAGCAGCGCCGACAACCGGGTGATCAGCGTGCGTGCCGTTTCAGGCTCCGACCGGATGAGCGACGAGATGGAGGCGAGCGTGTTGAACAGGAAGTGCGGGTTGATCTGGTTCTTGAGCGCCTCGACCTTCGCCGCCAGGAGCAGCTTCTCCTGCTCCTGGAGCCGGTGCTCGATTCGCGCGCTGTTCCAGATCTTGATCGGTGTGGCCACGGCGAGTACGGTCGCCAGGACCACCAGGCCGATCATGACCGGGCTGGTGGCCTCCAGGTGGAAGATGCGCGCGGCGCCGAAGCGGGCGCCCAGGGCCTGACGCAGCAGCTCGAGCGCGACGGGCGCGAGCAGCAGGATGAGCGACCAGTTCGGTTCGAGCTTGCGGAACATCTGCCACAGGTGCCGGTGCAGGTCCACGAACACGAACGGCGTGAAGCGCCAGATGTCGTCCTTGGGGCAGGCTTCCCGCAGGCCGCCGCCGGCGAACCCGCAGCCAATCGCGAAGGGAAGCGCCCCGAACTCGCCGGCGGCGAGCGCCGGGGTCCCGACCAGCAGGCCCACGAGGGCGCCGGCGTACGGGCCCGCGATGAGGCCCGCGAGAAACGAGCCCTCGAGGGTGAGGTCCGCGGCGTTGTAGTTGAGCAGCAGGCGCGCAGCCACGCCAGCCGTCAGGGGGATGCCGATCGACAGCGCGAACACCAGGCGGTCGGGCCACGCCCGCCGCTCGAAGATCAGAATGTGCCGGAAGCGGTGGTACCGCGCCAGCATCGTGGCGAGGACCGCCATGACCGCCAGCTTCACGATGAGCGTGGTGAGCAGGAACTGCTCCGCCGACAGGGATTTCGGCTCCTGGAGCACGGGGGCATTGTAACCCCGCCGCTTCCGCGGTGTTATCATCTTGGGATGCCGGGGCCGGCCGGGCCGGCCACCTGCTGGGGGATGAGCGACACATGATTGGACCGCTGATTACCGGGTTCGCCACGACGCTGCGGCACATGTTCAAGAAGCCGATCACGGTGAACTACCCGGATCAGAAGATTCCGATGTTCCCGAAGTTCCGCGGCAAGCAGGTGCTGATGCGGGACGAGAACGGCCTGGAGAAGTGCGTGGCGTGCGGGCTCTGCTCGGTGGCGTGCCCGGCCGATGCGATCTACCTGGAGGCCGCCGAGAACGACGGCACCGTGATGGCCGGCCCCCGGTACGCCAAGGTCTACCAGATCCACAAGACCCGCTGCATCTTCTGCGGCTACTGCGAGGAAGCCTGCCCGGTGTCGGCGATCTTCATGGGCAAGGACTACGAGCTGGCCGTCTACAGCAAGGACGACTTCATCTGGGACAAGACGGACCTGCTCGTGTCGCCGTCTGCCGCGCCGCCCACATCACGCTAGGGAGCGCCATCCGGAGCGCGCCCGCGACGGCCGGGCGACGGCCTGCCCGGCGTACCCGTGCCCCGCACGTCTGATGAACGCCTTTCTCGACGACATCGACAGCCGCGTGCTCGTGTGCGACGGCGCCATGGGCACGATGCTGTACGCCCGTGGCGTGTTCATCAACCGCTGCTTCGATGCCCTCAACATCACCGAGCCGAACCGCGTGGCGGAGGTACACCAGGCGTACGCCAGGGCCGGGGCCGATGTCCTCGAGACGAACACCTTCGGGGCCAATCGCCTGAAGCTCCGGGCCTTCGGGCTCGGCGATCGCGTCCACGACATCAACCGCGAGGGTGCCCGGATCGCCAGGAGCGTCGCCGGGGATCGCCAGTACGTGGCCGGCGCCATCGGCCCGCTCGGCGTTCGCATCGAACCCTGGGGCAAGCTCGGTGTCGAGGAGGCCGAGTCGTACTTCCGCGAGCAGGCACAGGCCCTGGTCGAGGGCGGCGTGGACCTCTTCATCCTCGAAACGTTCCGCGACGTCACCGAACTCGGCGCCGCCATTGCCGCCGTGCGGCGCGTCAGTGCGCTGCCCGTGGTGGCGCAGTTGACGATCGAGGAGGACGGCTGCAGCCTCGACGGCACGCCGCCCGAGCAGTTCGTGCCCCAGCTCGAAGCCCTCGGGGCCGACGTCATCGGCGTCAACTGCAGCATCGGCCCGGCGCCGATGTACGAAACGGTGGAGCGGATGGCGGGCATTACGCGGGCGCGCCTCTCGGCGCAGCCC
>JABFRY010000364.1 GCA_013140955.1 Acidobacteriota bacterium | reverse complement strand
GAACAGGTCCACCGAGGCCATCGCCTCGCCCGCGGCCAGGGCCGCATAGGCGGCTCCGGCCATCGCCGGGAAATACGACGGCTCGCGACGCGACGCCTCGGCGAACGCCCGGCGGGCACGAGCGATCTGCCCGCCCTGAAGGAGCTGCCATCCCTCAGTGACCCGACCACTCGACGGCGTGTTCCCCAGGGCGGCTGGGGCCTGAGGAAACACGTACTCGGGGAAGCGCGGCGTCGGGGCCACGACGGGTGTGGTGGTGCGGGGGGCACACGCCAGCCCGCACACGAGCCCCGCCAGCAGGAGGATCAGGGCCGGCCGGAGGCGCAGGGCGCGGGACGACGACACGGGATGCGTGAGCACGCGCTCAGGCGGCACCGTGAGCCTCCTCCCGCGCGGCCTGCCGGGTCAGGCGCTCCGCCAGCCGTGACGGCATCTCGGCCTCGACGACAATCCGTCCATCGGACACTTCGTGGCTGAGCACCGTCGCCTCGCGGTAGATCTCGGCGAGCACGCGCCGATCCGAGGCGCTGGCCTCGTCGAAGACCAGCACCACGTGCCGCGCATCCTGCCCGAGCCGCCCGGCCACGCGCTGGAGCAGCGCCTCGATGGCCGTGCCGTCTCCCGCCGAGATGAGACTCGCGTCCGGATGCACACGCGCCAGCTGCGCGCGCTCGTCATCGTCGAGCAGGTCGATCTTGTTGTACACGTCGATGGTCGGCACGTCGGTCGCCCCCACCTCGTCGAGCACCCGCCGCACCGCCTGCTCGTGCCGTTCCCGCTCGGGCTGGGCGGCATCGATGACGTGCAGCATCAGGTCCGCCTCGGCCACCTCTTCGAGCGTGGCGCGGAAGGCCGCGACCAGGGCATGTGGCAGCCGGTCGATGAACCCGACCGTGTCGGACACCAGCAGCGCGCCTCGCCCCGGCAGCGAGACCCGACGCGTGAGGGGGTCGAGCGTCACGAACAGCGCATCCGACGCCACCGCCCCGGCGTTGGTGAGACGGTTGAACAGCGTGGTCTTGCCCGCGTTGGTGTACCCCACCAGCACCACCACCGGCACTGCATGCTTCTGCCGGCGATCCCGCAGCTGAGACCGACGACGGCGGACCTGATCGATCTCCTGCGCAATCGCCTGGATGCGGGTGCGGATGCGCCGCCGGTCGGTCTCGAGCTTCGTCTCGCCGGGTCCCCGGGTGCCGATGCCGCCGCCGAGCCGGGACAACGCGGCGCCAGAGCCAGCCAGCCGGGGCAGCAAGTACTGGAGCTGGGCGAGCTCGACCTGCCACTTGCCTTCCCGCGTTCGCGCACGGCGCGCGAAGATGTCGAGGATCAACTGCGTGCGGTCGATCACCTTGCGCTCCAGGCGGCGCTCGAGCTGACCGAGCTGGGCGGGCGACAGTTCCATGTCGAACACGACGACGTCCACGTCGAGCTCGTCGCACGCCGCCTTGAGCTCGAGCACCTTGCCCGCGCCGATGCACGTGGCCGGATCGCGCCGGGCCCGTTCCTGGATCAGACGCAGCACGACGTCGCCGCCCGCGGCCCTGGCCAGACCGGCCAACTCGTCGAGGGAGCGCTCGGCGTCGTCCCTCCGCACGGAGCCCGTGGCCAGGCCCACGAGGGCCGCGCGCTCGGTGAGACGGGGGGTGGTGTCGTGCACGGGCATGGGTTTCAAGGAGAGAGCCGGATCTTAACGTACAATGCCGGACGCTCCGGATGACGCCCTTCCTCCAGCTGCTGCTCCTGCTCGCGATCATCATCGCGGTGGCCAAGGCAGCTGGTGCACTCGCCCGCCGCGCCGGACAGCCTGCGGTCTTCGGCGAGATCCTCGCCGGCCTCGTCCTTGGTCCGACCGTTCTCGACCTGTTGGCCTGGCCGGTCTTCCAGGCCCTGGGCGGGGACATCGATGGCACCCCGGGCGCAGGCCGTCTCCTCGAGACGGTGCGCGAGCTCGCGGAGCTCGGCGTCCTGCTCCTCATGTTCGTGGCCGGACTCGAGACCGACCTCGGCCAGATGCGCCGGGTCGGCACCGTGGCCTTCTGGGTGGCCACCGGCGGCGTCGTCCTGCCCCTGGCGGGGGGCCTCGCGACTGCTGCGGCCTTCGGCATCGGGCCCCGATGGGAGGGCCTCTTCATCGGCACCATCCTCACCGCCACGAGCGTGAGCATCTCGGCGCAGACGCTCATCGAGCTCGGCGTGCTGCGGTCGAAAGAGGGTTCGACGATCCTCGGTGCGGCCGTCATCGACGACGTGATGGGCATCCTGGTCCTGTCGCTCGTGGTCGCCTTCTCGAAGGCGACGGGGACGGTGGAGCTCTCGGGCGTGTTGTGGATCGCGGCCCGGATCGCCGGCTACTTCGGGATGGCCGTGCTGGCCGGGATGGGCCTGCCGTGGCTCATGCGCCGGGCCGAATCGCTGCACGTGACACAGGGGGTGCTGGCCTCGGCGCTGGTCGTGGCGTTCGTGTACGCCTGGGCAGCGGAGGTCGTGGGCGGCGTGGCGGCCATCACGGGCGCCTACGTCGCGGGCGTACTGATCGCCCGCACGCCGATGAAGGCACAGGTGGACGAGGGCATCCACCCGCTCACCTACTCGCTGTTCGTGCCCGTCTTCTTCATCAGCATCGGCCTCCAGGCCAACGGACGCGCGCTCGGCGACCGCACCGCGTTCACGCTCGTGCTGGTGGCCGTCGCCATCGTGACCAAGGCCCTGGGCTCGGGCCTCTGTGCGCGGCTGGCGGGATTCACCACGCGGCAGGCGACGCGCGTGGGCGCGGGCATGATCTCCCGCGGTGAGGTGGGGCTGATCGTGGCGGGCTACGGCCTCACCAACGGCCTCATCGGTCGCGAGGTGTTCTCGGCGACCATCGTGGTGGTCCTTGCCACGACCATGGTCACCCCGCCCCTGCTGCGCCTGGCCTTCGGAGGACCCGGGGCCGTGGC
>JABFRY010000252.1 GCA_013140955.1 Acidobacteriota bacterium | reverse complement strand
CGCCGCGCCTGCGTCACCTGATCGTCGAGCCGTGCACTGAGTCGGCGCTTGACCAGGGCCTCGCGTTCGCGGAGGCTCTGCTCCCTGGCCGCGAGCCCGCGCTCGGTGCTGGCGACGGCCAGGCGCTCCGTGGCGACCTCCCGGCGTTCCTGCTGAAGGGCGTGCATGTCGCGCTCGATGCGGGTGAGGTGATCCGACAGCAGGCGTTCGCGGTCGCCGAGGTGGTTGCGGGCGGCAGCCACCACCGCGGGCGGCATCCCGAGCCGCGCGGCGATCTCGATGGCCAGGCTCCGCCCGGGCGAGCCGTAGTGGAGCACGTAGGTCGGGGCGAAGGTCTCCGGGTCGAATCCGAATGCTGCGCTGATCACGCCCGGCGTCGTCGAGGCGTACGACTTCAGCACGTCGTAGTGGGTGGTGGCCACCAGGTGCGCCCCGCGAGACCGGAAGTGGTCGATCACGGCAATGCCGAGGGCACCCCCTTCGGCGGGGTCGGTGCCGGCGCCCACCTCGTCGAGCAGGACCAGGGCCGGCAGGTCGAGCTGACGGATCATCGACACCAGGTTGGTGACGTGGGCGGAGAAGGTGCTGAGGCTGGCCGAGATGGACTGCTCGTCGCCGATGTCGGCGAAGATCGAGCGGAACACCGGCAGTCGCGACCCGTCCGCGGCGGGCACGTGCAGCCCCGCCTGGGCCATCGCCGCCAGCAGGCCCACCGTCTTGAGCGCTACCGTCTTGCCGCCCGTGTTCGGCCCGGTGATGAGCAGCACGTGCGCGGGCGGTGCGATCACGATGGTGATCGGCACCGGAGCGCCAGCGCGCCCGCTGTCGCGCAGGTCCTCGTTGACGACGCCCATCAGCAGCGGATGCCGCGCCTCACGCAGCTCGATCGTGCCGTCGGCGCTCACCAGCGGCTCCACGCCGCCGACCAGGCGCGAGAACCGGGCCCTGGCCTGCACGACGTCGAGGCCGGTGGCGGCGTCGATGGTCTGCGACAGCTCGGTCGGACGTGCCCGAAACGCGTCGGTTAGCTGGAGCAGGATGCGCAGGACCTCCTCGGTCTCGGCCTCCGAGAGGGCCACGATGTCGTTGTTGATCTCGACGGTCGCGAGGGGTTCGACGAACAGGCTGGCGCCGCTCGTCGAGGCGCCGTGCACGATGCCCGGCAGCGAGGCACGATGCTCGGCGCGCAGCACCAGCACGTAGCGGCCGTTGCGGTCGGTGACCACCTGCTCCTGCAGATACTTCGCGGTGTCGCGATCGCGCAGGTAGCCGTCGAGCGCCGAGCGCAGGCGGGCGCGCTGGCCACGCAGACGCTCCCTGATGCTCGCCAGCGCCGGGCTGGCGTGATCGGCGACCTCGCCCGAGGCGTCGATCGCCCGGCGGACGGCGGTGGTCTGGTCCCGGAACGACACGACGCCGGAGGCCAGCGCCAGCAGGGCGGGAAAGCGGGCGCCCGCGGCGCGGATGGCCGAGGCCGACTCGTCCACCGACTCGAGATAGGTGGCGAGGCCGAGCAGACGGAGGGGCTCCAGTCCGCGGCCCACGATGGCCACGTGGCGCAGGATGTCGTCGAGGTCGTCTGGGGCACGAAGACCGATGCCGCCGTGGGCTTCGGCGAAGCGGACCGCCTCGGAGGTGGCACCGAGGGCCGCGCGCACGACCTCGGGCTGGGTCGCCGGCTGCATTTGCGCCAGACGGGCCAGGCCCGGCGCGGTGAGGGCGAGGCGCGCCACGGCCTCCACGACGCGGTCGAACTCCAGGGCCTTCAGGACGCCGGCGTGCATGAGTAGTAACCCCGGGGCGGGACCCGCAATCTCCAGCGCGGAGTGCGGAGTGTAGCATGTGGCCCGGCTGCCGCTCCCCGCCCCACGCCGGCAGGCGGGCTCACTGGTGATTGATCAGACTCGCCATGCACCCGGCGCCGAATCCGTTGTCGATGTTCACGACGGCCACGCCGTTCGCGCAGCTGTTCAGCATCCCGAGCAGGGCCGCAAGGCCCCCGAAGTTCGCGCCGTAGCCGATGCTCGTCGGGACCGCGATGACGGGCGCGGAGACCAGGCCGGCCACCACGCTCGGGAGGGCGCCCTCCATGCCGGCCACGACCACCAGGACCCTGGCATCCAGCAGGCGGGCGTGTTCCCGCAGCAGCCGGTGGAGGCCGGCGACCCCCACGTCGTAGAGGCGGTCCACCCGATTTCCCATCAATTCGGCCGTGACGGCCGCCTCCTCGGCGACCGGAAGGTCCGAGGTGCCGGCACAGGCCACGACGATGGTGCCCGCTCCTGGAGACGCCTCCCGCTGCGCCAGGGTGATGGCCCGGGCGTCCACGTGGTACCGTACCCCCGGGACGACCTCCTGCACCGCGGCATAGGCCTCCGGCGTGGCCCGCGTGACCAGCAGCGTCTGCCCCCCCGATACGATGCGGGCGGCGATGGCGGCGATCTGGGCCGGTGTCTTCCCGAGGCCGAGGACGACCTCCGGGAAGCCCTGCCGGATCTCGCGATGCGTATCGACCTTGGCGAACTCGAGATCGGCAAACGGCGCCTGTTGCATGGCCGACCGGATGCTCCTGGCGGCGGCGGCCGGGTCCGCGCGGCCCGCGTGGACGTCGTCGAGGAGCTTCTGCAGGTCGAGTGCGTTCATGGCGGGCTGGGCGTCTCCCTGTCGGCCGGGTTGAAGAATGTCGCGCCGACCCTATAATTGTTGATCGTGTTGGCCTTAGGTTTCTGGAGCGTATGACCGCCGTCGAGACGTCGATCCTCGCCACCTACTTCTTCGTCCTGGTGGTACTGGCCGTGTACGGCTGGCACCGCTACTACCTCGTGTACCAGTACATGCGGCATCGGGACGAGGAACCGGTCCCCGCCGGGCAGCTGGAGCAGCTGCCGCGGGTCACGATCCAGCTGCCCATCTACAACGAGATGTACGTGGCAGATCGGCTGATCGACGCCGTGGCCCGGATCGACTATCCCCGGGAGCTGCTGCAGGTGCAGGTCCTCGACGACTCCACGGACGAGACCACCGGGGTGGCGCAGCGCGCCGTCCGACGCCATGCCGCCCAGGGCCTCGACATCGTGTACCTGCACCGCACCGACCGGAGCGGCTACAAGGCCGGGGCCCTCGAAGCAGGCCTCGCCAGCGCCAGCGGTGAGCTGGTGGCCATCTTCGATGCCGACTTCGTGCCCACGGAGGACTTCCTCCGCCGCACCGTGCCGTTTTTCGCCGACCGGCAGGTCGGCATGGTGCAGGCGCGTTGGGGCCACATCAACGAGGACTACTCGCTGCTCACGAAGATCCAGGCCATCCTGCTCGATGGTCACTTCGTGCTCGAGCACGGCGCCAGGAACCGCGCCGGCATGTTCTTCAACTTCAACGGCACCGCGGGCATCTGGCGGCGCACCACCATCCAGGACGCCGGCGGCTGGCAGCACGACACGCTGACCGAGGACCTGGACTTGAGCTATCGCGCCCAGCTCCGGGGCTGGCGGTTCGTGTTCCTCAAGGACCTGGTGGCCCCCGCCGAAGTGCCGGTGGAGATGAACTCCTTCAAGTCGCAGCAGCACCGCTGGGCCAAGGGCTCCATCCAGACCTGCCGCAAGCTCCTGCCGCGGATCCTGCAGGCCGATCTGCCGCGCCGCGTCAAGGTGGAGGCGTTCTTCCATCTCACGGCCAATTTCAACTACCCGCTCATGTGCGTGTTGTCGGTGCTGATGGCGCCGGCCATGGTCATCCGCTACAACATGGGCTGGTACGAGATGCTGCTCATCGACGTGCCGCTGTTCTTCGCGGCGACGGCGTCGGTGGCCAACTTCTACATGGTGTGCCAGCGCGAGTTGCACGACGACTGGACCAGGCGCCTGAAGTACCTGCCGTTCCTGATGTCGATCGGCATCGGCCTGGCCGTCAACAACACCCGCGCCGTCTTCGAGGCACTGTTCAACCGACAGAGCGAGTTCGCCCGCACGCCGAAGTACCGGATCGAGGGCGCGGGCGACGAGTGGGTCGGCAAGAAGTACCGGCAGAGCTTCCTCGTCCAGCCCCTCATCGAACTCGGCCTCGGTCTCTACTTCACGGCGACCGTGTTCTACGCGCTCGCCAACGGCATCTACGGCACACTGCCGTTCCTGATGCTCTTCCAGATCGGCTTCCTCTACACGGGGCTCCTCTCGATCGTCCAGCAGTACTCGGGCGACAACGTCCTGCTCAAGCCCGTTGCCGGGACCGAAGACGTCTGAGTCGCCGCGCGTCCAGCCGGGTATGATGTCGGCCATGCCGACCGCGGACACGCCAAAGGGGGGGCTCGAAGACGTCGTCGCCACGTCCTCGTCCATCTGTTATCTGGATGGCGAGCGGGGCGTCCTGGCGTATCGCGGCCACGACATCCACGACCTGGCGGAGCAGGCCACCTTCGAGGAGGTCTGCTACCTCCTGTGGCACGGCCGGCTGCCGAACCGCCGCGACCTCGGCGATCTGCAGTCGCAGCTGGCCTCCGCGCGCGCGCTCCCCGAACCGGTCACCCGGATGATGCGGTCGCTGCCGCCCGTGGACGGCATGGACGCCCTGCGGACCCTCACGTCTGCTCTTGCGCACTACGACCGCGATCTTCCCGACACCTCCGCCCAGGGGCAGTACCGAAAGGCCGTACGCCTCACCGCCCAGGTTGGGACCCTCGTTGCAGCCTGGGGACGCCTGCAGGCTGGGGGCGGGCTGATCGACCCGGATCCGGTGCTGGGCTACGCCGCCAACTTCCTCTACATGCTGACCGGCCGCCGCCCAAGTGCCACCGAGGCCCGGGCACTCGACGTCGCCCTGACGCTGCACGCCGATCACGAGCTGAACGCGTCCACCTTTGCCGCGCGCGTGTCGGCGGCCACGCTCACCGATCTGTACTCGGCGGTGGTGGGCGCCATCGGCGCGCTCAAGGGGCCCCTGCACGGCGGCGCCAACGCCGACGTGATGAAGATGCTGCTCGAACTCGGACAGGACGCGAGCGCCGAGCGCATCGATGCTTTCGTGCGCGCGAAGTTCGCCCGCAAGGAGAAGATCCCCGGCTTCGGCCACCGGGTGTACCGGACGGAGGACCCTCGGGCGACGCACCTGCGGCGCATGTCCAGGGACCTGGGTCAGCGTGCGGGCAGCACGGCGTGGTTCGACATGTCGCAGCGTATCGAAGGCCTCGTGAAGGCCGAGAAGAAGCTCTATCCGAACGTGGACTTCTACTCCGCCTCGACCTACTACGCCCTCGGCATCCCCATCGACCTGTATACGCCCATCTTCGCCGTGAGCCGGACGGCGGGGTGGACGGCGCACGTGCTCGAGCAGTACGCCAACAACCGGCTCATTCGTCCGCGCGCCGAGTACACCGGCCCCGAGTACCCGCAGCGTTTCGTGCCCCTCGACGATCGCTGACCCCCGCATCGAGCGCCTTTTTCCCCAGCGCTGCGGCCTATTTCCGGCAGGGAGCGTGAGGCCGGATGCCGGCGTGTGCAGAACGGCCGCGGCCGACCGGGATCGTGATTTGCTTTTCCCGTCCGCATGCCCGTTCTCGACGAATTCCACGCCATGTTTCCGCACCTGCCGCCCACCGTCATGCTCAAGGTGGACCTGCTCCGACAGGGCGTGCAGTTCGGCGCCGCCCCAATAGGGACGCGGCACTACCATCACCACGACGAGAAGGGGCAGAAGCCCGTCGACTTCAAGGCGCACCTGCAGGGCAGCGTCACGCTGCCGGACGGCTCACCCGTGTTCGTCGGTCACAATCCGGCCAGCCGGTACACGATCCTGGTAGACCCGGAGTCCGGGCGCCTGCGCCTCGTCGACGGGGCGGCGCACGAGCCCGTGTGCGACCTGATGCCAGGACCCCGCTTCACGTGGACGGGTGGTCGCACGTCCACACAGGCGCCGATGGCGAGCGTGTTCACCCCGAGCCTCGGTGGCGCGTGCGGACCCGTGGCCATCTTCCTGCTCCGGCACTGCGAGTTCGCGGTGGATCACGAGGAGTGCCGCTTCTGTTCCTGGGTGAGGATGGGCAAGTCGCAGGAGATGCGGCCGAACGTGAGCGACATGCGCGAGACCCTCGGGCGCATCTGGGGCGAGCAGGGCGCCATCGGATACCTGGCCTTCAGCGGCGGCAGCCTGTTCAACCGTACGAAGGAGGCGGATGCCTTCCTGACCTACATGGCGGCGGTTCGGGAGACCGGTCTGCCCGTTCCCCCGACGGTGGCCGCCATCCAGGCGCTCGATGCTCCCGACTCGCGTCGCCTCCGTGACGCCGGCTTCGACTACGCCTGCTACTCGATGGAGGTGTGGGACGAGAAGGCATGGACCGACGTCCTGCCGGGCAAGGCCAGGTCCGTGGGACGCGAGCGGTGGATGGCGTGCCTCGCAGAGGCGGTCGGGGTGTTCGGGCCCGGGCGCGTCCTGTCGAACTTCGTGGCCGGTGTCGAGACCATGGTGCCCGGGTTGTACGAGACGCCGCAGGCGGCCGCCGAGAGCACGCTCGCGGGCATGCGGTGGTGCTGCGAGCAGGGCGTCTATCCCAAGTACGCCATCTGGGTGCCTTCGACCGGCGCTGCCTATGCGGGCCGCCCGCCGGCACCGCTCGAGTACTACGCGCACCTGCTCGAAGGCCGCCAGGCGCTCTACGCGGAGTTCCCGCTGCCGGTTCCCGACATCGACTGCCGCCATTGCCTGACGCAGTCCTGCGAGGCCGACCTCGCGACGCTCGATCCCGCGCGGTACGCAGCTGGAGCCGCCGGTCTGGTCCACTGGAACGAGCGCCACCAGCGGGCGCATATCGCCGCCTGATGCCCGCGGCGCAGGACGCCTGCGCGTCCGGACGGCCGGGAAGCCGGTGCTATACTTTCCGTTTGCTTCCCGATGGACCAGCGCTACATCCGCAACTTCTCGATCATCGCGCACATCGACCACGGCAAGTCGACCCTGGCCGACCGGTTTCTCGAGCTCACGGGCGCCCTGCAGGCCCGCGAGATGGAAGCCCAGGTGCTCGATGCGATGGATCTCGAACGTGAGCGGGGCATCACGATCAAGGCGCACCCGGTCAGGCTGAACTACACGAGCGTCTCCGGCGAGCAGTACGTCCTCAATCTCATCGACACACCAGGCCACGTGGATTTCGGGTACGAAGTCACCAGGTCGATGGCGGCGTGCGAAGGGGCCCTCCTGCTCGTGGATGCCTCGCAGGGCGTCGAGGCCCAGACGCTGGCGAACGCGTACCTTGCCGTCGACAACAACCTCGACATCATCCCGGTCATCAACAAGATCGACCTGCCGAGCGCCCAGCCCGAGGAGTGCCGGCGCCAGATCGAGGAGATCATCGGCCTCGACGGCACGGGCGCCATCCTCGCCAGCGCCAAGGAGGGCACCGGCACGCGCGAGATCCTCGAGGCGATCGTCGAGCGCTTCTCGCCTCCCGCGGGCAGCGCCGACGCACCGCTCAAGGCGCTCGTATTCGACTCCTGGTACGACGCCTACCGCGGCGTGGTGATCGTCGTCAGGGTCATCGACGGCGTGCTCCGGCCGGGATCGAAGGTGCGCCTGATGGCGTCCGCCCAGGACTACCAGGTCGACGAGCTGGGCGTGTTCTCCCCGAAGGCGCTCCCTGTGCAGGAACTGGGTGTGGGCGAGGTGGGATTCGTCGTGGCCAACATCAAGCGCGTCTCGGACGCGCGCATCGGCGACACGCTCACCGAAACCGCCCGCCAGACGCTCGAGCCGTTTCCAGGCTTCAAGGAGCTGAAGCCGATGGTCTTCGCGGGGCTGTATCCCGTGGAGGGGCATCAGTATTCGGAGCTGCGCGAGGCGCTGGACAAGCTTCGGCTGAACGACGCGTCGTTCTTCTACGAGCCGGAGACCTCGATGGCCCTCGGGTTCGGCTTCCGGTGCGGGTTTCTCGGCCTGCTCCACATGGAGATCGTCCAGGAGCGGCTCGAGCGCGAGTACAACATGGACCTCGTCACGACGGCTCCCGGGGTGCTCTACCGGGTGACGACGACCGACGGGGAGGTCCATGAGATCGACAGCCCGGCCAAGCTGCCCGATGCGGGCCGTATCGCGAAGCTCGAGGAGCCGGTCATCACGGCCACGATCCTCACCCCGTCGGAGCACGTCGGGTCCATCCTGCAGCTCTGCCAGGACAAGCGCGGCGTCCAGAAGAAGCTCGAGTACCTGAAGTCGGACCGGGTGCTGGTGACCTACGATCTGCCCTTCAACGAGGTGGTGCTGGATTTCTACGACCGGCTGAAGACGCTCTCGCGCGGCTACGCGTCGCTCGATTATCAGGTCACGGGCTTCTGGGAGTCGCCACTGGTCAAGATGGACATCCTGGTGAACGGCGAGCCGGTCGACGCCTTGTCCATCATCGTGCACCGGGATGCGGCCTACGAGCGGGGACGGGCCGTGGCGGCCAAGATGCGCGAGCTGATTCCCCGGCAGATGTTCGAGGTGGCGATCCAGGCATCCATCGGCAATCGCGTGATCGCCCGTGAATCGGTCAAAGCCCTCCGGAAGAACGTGCTGGCGAAGTGCTACGGCGGCGATATCTCGCGCAAGCGCAAGCTGCTCGAAAAGCAGAAGGAAGGCAAGAAGCGGATGAAGCGGGTCGGCCGCGTGGAGATTCCGCAGGAGGCCTTCCTGGCGGTGCTCAAGGTCGGGACCGAGTAGCGCTGGACGCGCCGGTCTGCGAGACTACTGACATGGCCAAGACGAAGCCGCAGCCGGGGCAGCCCCCCGCGCCCTACAGGAAGTCGACGCTCCGGGAGTACTTCGAGTCGATCTGCGTCGCCGTGATCCTGGCGATCTTCGCCCGCACGTTCATCGTCCAGGCCTTCAAGATTCCCACCGGCTCGATGGAGAACAACCTCCTCATCGGAGACCACCTGCTGGTGAACAAGTTCGTGTTCGGCCCCACGCTCTCGGACCTCGAGAGGCGGCTGCTGCCCATGGACGCGATCGAGCGCGGCGACGTCGTGGTCTTCAAGTACCCCGAGGAGCCGGAGCGCGACTTCATCAAGCGTGTGATCGGGCTTCCCGGCGAGACCCTCGAGCTGCGGAACAAGAAGGTGTACATCAACGGCGCGCCCCTCGAGGAGCCCTACGTGCACTACCTCTTTCCTCCCGCTCCAGAGGGAAGCGCCGAGGGATTGACCGATTACGACGTCCGCGTGCGCTACGGTCCCGTGACGGTGCCACCCGACCATTTCTTCATGATGGGTGACAACAGGGACAACTCGCAGGACAGCCGGTACTGGGGCTTCATGCCGCGGGCCTACGTGAAGGGGAAGGCGCTGTTCGTCTACTGGTCGTTCGACGCGGAGCCAGCGGACGGTTCTGC
>JABFRY010000185.1 GCA_013140955.1 Acidobacteriota bacterium | reverse complement strand
CGACAACGGCGGCCGCAGCGGCCGCCTCACCCACAGCACCCACAGCGCCCGCGTCTCGCGCAGCTCGCACGGCCGCAGGAGACCCGATGTGGGCCGCGCTGGCGGCGCTGGTCGTGGGACAGGCTGCGTTCCAGGTGACCGTGGGGGCGGCCGACGGGGTGCGCCACCTGCTGCAGGTGCTCGCGCCACTCGTCATGCTGGCAGCCGCCGGCATCACGCCCCTGGCAATCGCCCTCACGACGTGGCTGCGACGGGGGCTGTGGGCCGGCGCACCCGCCCGCGTGCCCGGTCCGCGAGTGATGGAGGGGCTGGTGGCGGCGGGTGTGCTGGCACTGGCCCTGGTGCCCCGACCCGCCGACGTTTCGGTGTTCGAGCCGCCCAGGCACGGGTACGCACGCATCGCAGCGACGATTGCAGAGGACCCGGCATTGGCAGAGACGGTCGTGCTGGTGTCGTCGGATTCCATCGGCGAAGGGGCCACGGTCGCGGAGATCGCGATGCGCGACCGGCGGCCGCAGCACGTCGTGCTGCGGGGCAGCAAGGTTCTGTCCTCGAGCAGCTGGATGGGCGAGGACTATCAGGCGCTGTTCAGCAGCACGGCAGAGCTGCGGGACTTCCTCGAGCGTGCGCGTGTGGAGCTTGTCGTGCTGGACGACATGGCCGGGGTTTCAGAGACGCCGGACCGCCAGCAGTTGCGTGCCGTGCTTGCCGACGAGACACAGTGGACGGCCACGGTGCTGGCGCCCGCCAGCGTGCAGCTGTTCAGGCGGCGCGGAGCCCTCCCCGCCACGGCCCCACGGACGCCCCTCGAGATCGCCATGCCACACAGTTGGGAGCGCGATATTCCGCTGCCCCGCTGACGCTCGGCAGCGTGGCGGGCAGTGACGCAGGCGAGGCTCCGTGTTCCCGCGTCGTCCAGCTGGATGAGTTGGCTGGAGCGCGGCACGCACCTGCGCCGGCTGTGCGCGCACGTCGTTGGCTGCAGTCAGAGAAATCCTACGCAGGGATGTGGACCGAATACTGCTATCGCAGCGACGTGCTCGCAGGTGGCGTAGTACAACCGTCGCCGCGTCATGTCACGCTACGCACCGTGTAGATGTGCCGTGGCTGACGCGTGGCGCGGCGAGTGGTCGGGGACATCGACGTGCAGGACCGTGACGGATCCATGACCCAGGTCAGCCGCGTAGAACCGACTGCCGTCAGCCCACCCGGTCCGTCGAGGCGCGCGCGGGGACGCCCCGCGCTGATCGAAGTGGAACGCGCCTTGCCCATCGCCGAATCCGTGGAACCACCACTCGAACGTCGTCGTACTGCAGAACGGCGAGGCACCGCACCTCCAGGCGCGGCCCCGTACGCCGGTCCGGAGCGCCGTATGGCGGCGAGGCGTGCAGCGGAACGGCTCACACCTCCCGCACAGTGGACCACCCACATCCGCCTCTGCCCGAAGTGTGGCGGAACCGCCTACCGGTCCAAGCGGCGCACGGCCGAGCGCCTGCTCTGCTGGATTTTCCGGCGGCGCGCCTACCGGTGTTCGAACTGCCGCTGGCGCGGCTGGCTGCGAAATAGTTCGCGGACCCGCACCGAAACCTCCGCCTCCGACCCTGCCGCACCAGCCGCCGGCCTCCGGTAGCCAGCGCGCCGGTCTGCCTCGCTCCAGCCAGGCCGCGGGCTCAACCCCCGCTACGACAGGCCGTAGATCTCGCCGTACTTCTGTTCGAGATAGCGCAGATAGGGCTCGGGATCGACCCCGCGTCCCACGATGCGCTCGAGCAGGGCACGGGGCTCGAATTGCCGGCCGTGTCGGTGCACGTGCTCCCGGAGCCAGTCGAGCAACGGGGCAAACTCGCCCCTGGCGATCTGCGCGTCCCGATCCGGCTGTACCTCCCCGAAGCGGTCCCAGAGCTGCGCGGAAATGAGGTTACCCAGGGTGTAGGTGGCGAAGTACCCGATGGCCCCGATGGCCCAGTGGATGTCCTGGAGCACGCCCTCGGCGTCGGTCTCCGGCACGACCCCCAAGTACTCGCGCATGCGCACGCGCCACAGCTCCGGCAGATCGGCCACGGCCAGCGTTCCCTCGATGAGTCCCAGCTCGAGCTCGACCCGCAACATCACATGCAGGTTGTAGGTCGCTTCATCCGCCTCGACGCGCACGAGCGACGGCTGCACCTTGTTGATGCCTCGGTAGAAGCGCTCCAGGGGGACGTCCGCCAGCTGCCCGGGGACGCGTCCCTGGAGCTGCGGGTAGAAGTGCTCCCAGAACGCGCGTGACCGGCCCACCAGGTTCTCCCACAGGCGGCTCTGCGACTCGTGAAAGCCGAGCGACACGGCCTCGCCGACGAGCGTGCGGTCGCGGGCCAGGGTGAGGCCCTGTTCGTACAGCGCATGTCCGGCCTCGTGCATGGTGCCGAAGAGCACCGCCAGGGGCTGCGCCTCGACGAACCGCGTGGTGATGCGGACGTCGTCGGGGCCGATGGCGGTTGCAAACGGATGCACCGAGCGGTCCTGCCGGCCGCGTGTCCAGTCGAATCCCATCTTCGACACCACCTCGGCGCCGAAGTCCCAGAGCGGTCCCTGGGGATAGGCGGTACGCAGAAAGGCGTCGTCCACCTGGGGCCGCTCGCGCAACGCCGCGACCAGGGCCACCTGTCGCGGGCGCAGCTGGTCGAAGACCGCCTTGACCTCCGCGGTGGTCGTGCCCGGTTCGAAGTCGTCGAGCAGGATGTCGTAGGGGTGAACCGCCGGCGGGAAGAACGCGACGTAGCGCCGCTTCAATTCGACGATGCGCTCCAGGTGCGGACGAAACGCCGCGAAGTCGGACCGGGCGCGCGCATCGGCCCAGGCGTGCTGGGCGGCCGATTCCACCTGGGCGAGTTCGGCCACGAAGCTGGAAGGGACCCGGGTCGCCTTGTCGAACTCGCGGGCCGTCAGGCGCACCAGCCGCGCGGCGCCGGG
>JABFRY010000072.1 GCA_013140955.1 Acidobacteriota bacterium | reverse complement strand
GCCGATGCTGAGCAGATAGATAAACAACCCCATTATTCGCCGCAAAAAATAGCGCGAACCTGCCGCGCAGGATATTCAGCGCGTCCAGCCCATAAAAGGCTTCATCTCGATACAACCCGGGCGGCAGCGAGAGCACGGTGGCCGCGATGTTCGCGGAAACCTCCCCGGCTACGACAGCGGGTTTGCCGAGGTTCAGCAGGCGTATCGGATTGGCGGACGACGGGTCCGCCCCTGCCTGGAAGACCTCAAGCACGTAGTAGTCCACGGCCGATTCGTGGTTCGATGAAGCGAGGAACACGGCCGTCGTGGGCGGTGGCGTCGGCAGCACGGTCACCGTTCGCGACTGAGAGGTCGCCGTCCCACCCTTGTCGTCTCTCGCTACCGCGGTCAGGGTGTAGATGCCAGGGGTGACGCCTGTCCAGCTTCGTGCGAACGGTCCTGAACCGTCCGTTGCGACCAGTGTCGTTCCCTCGAAAAAGTCGACCCTGGCAATGGATCCATCGGGGTCGTTCGCAGTGGCGCTCAGCTCAATGGTGGCTGGTGCGAAGAGGGTCTCTCCCCCACCGGGCGTCAGGAGCGCGACAGTTGGCAACTGGTTGGGGATCTCGGTCACCACCGAGATGGTGTGCTGCGACGAGGCTGTGAGTCCGGTGTTGTCCCGCGCCACGGCACGGACCGTGTGCGTCCCCACCGGCAGGTTCGTCCAGTTGAACCAGTACGGAGCCGACGTGGCCGTGTGCAGTAGCGTCTGGTCCATGTAGAAGTCCACACGGCTCACCGAGCCGCCCGGATCCGACGCGCTGGCGAGCACGATGACGCCGGCCCACGCGAGGTAGGTATCGCCCTCGAGCGGTGTTTCGAGCGTCACGACAGGCGGCTGATTCGTTGTCGCCGTCCCCGTGAGGGTTACAGTCACCGACGCCGACGTCGTTGCCGCGCCCTGGTTGTCGTAGGCCACGGCGGTCAGCGTGTACGTCCCAGCGGCCGTGCCGGACCACGAGGCCCGGTAGGAAGCCGACGGGTCCGAGCTGATGAGCGTCGAGCCGACGAAGAAGTCCACCCGGGCGATGGTGCCGTCGCTGTCGGCCGCTGTCGCCCTGAGGTTGACGGTGGTCGGCGCCTCCCAGTTGGCGGCGTTCGCCGCAAGCGTGACCGTCGGCGGGGCGTTGCCGGAGGCCGCGACCACGGTCACGCTCACTGGTGCCGACGTCGAGGTCGCACCGCTATCGTCCGTTGCCACCGCCGTGACGGTGTAGCTGCCGGCCGCGACGTTGGGCCAGGTCAGCGTAAATGGCGCACTCGCATCGGTGCCGAGGTGTATCGAGCCGGCGTAGAAGGCCACGGCGATCACGGCCCCATCTGTGTCCGACGCCGCGGCTGCCAGCGCGATGCCCGCCGGCGCCGTGAACGTGGCCGTGCCGGTCGGGGCCGTGAGCACGATCGCTGGCGCCAGGTTCGTTCCCTCCGCGACCACCACCTGACGGGCATTCGATGTGGTGATGGCACCACGGTCGTCGTAAGCCACGGCGGTCACATCGTACGTGCCGGCCGACACGCCGCTCCAGGTGGCCTGGAAGGGCGCGCTCGTGTCCGACGCGACCACCGACCCTCCGGCCAGGAAGTCCACACGCGTCACGGAGCCATCGCTGTCGCTCGCCGTGGCTGCGAGCGAGATGGTGGCCGGGGCGGTATGGCCTGCCCCAGGCGACTGGAGGACGACGGCTGGTGGCGCGTTCGGTGCGGTGATCGTGACCTGTATGGTGGCCGACGTTGTCGTCGCGCCATCGTCGTCCCGCGCGAGGGCCCGGAGCGTGTACGTGCCTGGCCCCGCGGGAGACCAGGGGATCTGGTAGGGTGCGGCTGCGGCCCACCCGACCATCGAGCCATCGACGAAGAACTGCACCTCGGCGACCGTGCCGTCCGTGTCGGTGGCGCTGGCGCCCAGCGTGACGCTGGCTGGGGACTCGAGACTGCTGCCGGCGACGGGGGCCGTCATGGCCACCGCGGGTGGGACATTGGCCGTACTGCCGCCGCTGACCGTCACCACGACCGGCGCCGAGAGCGTCGAGCCGCCGGCGCTGTCCCAGGCCCGCGCCGTCAATGTGTGCGTACCCGCACCGACGTCCTGCCACGTGGCCCGATAGGATGAGTTGAAGTCGGAAAGAATCAACTCCCCGTTCGCGAAGAAGTCCACCCGACTGATGGTGCCGTCCGCATCACTCGCGTTCGCGCGCAGATTGATGCTGGCTGGAGCCTCGTACGTGGCCGCGTTCGCGGTCAGCGATACCACGGGCGCCAGGTTCGAGGATGACGTCCGCGTGGTGGTCACCGGTGCCGACGTGGTGGTGGCGCCGTTGTTGTCACGTGCCACGGCGGTCAGCACATGGCTGCCGGGCACGCTGGTGTTCCAGACGATCCAGAAGGGCGCGCTGGTATCCGAGGCGATGAGCGATCCGCCAGCGTAGAAGTCCACGCGGACGACGGAGCCGTTCTGGTCTGCCGCCGCGGCAAACACCACGACATCGGCGCCCACGGGCGCCGATGAGCCGCCCGCGGGCGCTGTGAGCGCCACGGTCGGGGGAAGGTTCGTCTGGGATGCGACCTGGGTTGGCGCGAGCGCCGACAGGCACAAAGCGAGGGCCACCGACTGGAGACAGGCCACAGCACGACCGTGGCGATGCCACCAGTTCCTGAAGTACTGGTCCATCGAGAGAAGTCGTTCCTTTACTAGGAGTTCACGGCGGATCGACGCCGTGGTTCGACCTCTCTTGAGCAACCGATGTGCCACTCGCTGCAGGTGCAAGCGGGTCGCTTTTCCGTGCAAATCGCGCAAATTTCCGAATGGTTCCGATACGGATTCGATCACCGGGTGTAAGTTCTGCCGCTTCAGGGCTGTCAATGAAATGACGGCCTGTCGTGACGGCGTCGCTCAGCAGTGGGCTCGGCCATCAC
>JABFRY010000322.1 GCA_013140955.1 Acidobacteriota bacterium | reverse complement strand
GGGCGCCAGCAGGTGCAGGCGGGTGGCGTGAATCGCCGCCTCGAGCACCGCATGACGGGCGCGGTTGTACCCGAGGAACTCCCGGTGGACCCCGCGGTGGACGACCCCGGCCGTGACCCGCGCGCGCGGGGGGCTCGCGTCGATGTGCTGCACGCTGACCTCGCGCCACGAGCAGGCCTCGGCCAGCACCACGCCAGGCACCGCCTGTGCGGGGTGCACCGCGCAGTCGGGGTTGCCGAGGGCGGCCCGGGCGAAGAGCCGCACGTCGTCCACGAGATTGACGACCGCCGCCCGCGTGGCCTCGAGGTTGCGGAACGTCGCCGTCTCCAGGAAGGGCTTCAGGACGAGGGCGTCCTCACCCCACTCCACGCCCATCGGCGCCACGTTGACGTGCCCGTCGACATCCTGGGTCGTGACGAGCGTCTCGAGAATCATTCCGTCCGCCCGCGCGGTGGCTCGCTGCGTGCGAGACGGACGTGCGGGCGGGCCACCGGCTCGTCCGGCGTGAGATACCCCCACGCGAGCGGCGCATCCTGCCGATAGGTCTTGCCGAGCCGCATCGCCAGCTCCGCCCGGGCCAGCTCCTCGCCCAGATAGAACGCGTGGGCCACATCGGTCACACCCAGCGACGCGAAGATCGCCTGGGTGTCGGTGCCGCGCACGAACACGTCACGACTGAGCACCGTGATCGCGTCGCGGTCGGCGAACACCCGGAAGTTCGGGTCGGTGATCCGTGCCTGCAGATCCCGCAGCTCCGCCTCGCCCCAGGCCAGCACCGCGGCGTCCTTCACCGTGAGCAGGCGGTCGTCGATCCCCTTCGGGGCCACGTGCCGCCCAACGGCGTGGTGCATCACCCGGCGTGCCACGTCCAGTTCCCGTACCGCGCCCCGCGTCCACGACGCCACCTCGGTGGTGAGCACGGTCCTGATGCCGAGCTCCTGGCAGATGGCCACGAGCACGGCATGCACGCCCGTGGAGTCGGCGGCGGTCAGCTCGGTGACGTTGCCGACGCCCATCAGCATCTCCGCATCCGGCCAGCGGCGACGCGCTTCGGCATACCGGGCGAGCGAGGCGGCAAAGCCGTGACCGATGGGGGCAAGGATGGGATCCACCAGGTACGGCACGCCCGCACGCGCCAGGGCGTCGAGCACGGGTTCGAGGGCCGTCACCGGCTCGTCCGGCTCGCCGATCGCCACGACGCGGGCGCCCGTCCCCGCCAGCGAGGGCACGACGTCGAGGTTCGCGCGGGCAATGCTCAGGACCAGCTCGGCCCCGGCCGCCACCGCCGCACGGATCTCCGTGCCGTCGAGCGAATCCACCGACACCCGGTAGCCGTCCGCCACGAGGCGGGCTACCACCGTCCCGAGGCCGGGAAACGGCACGCCGGGCGTGCACCCGATGTCGATGACGTCCGCGCCGGCATCGCGGTAGTACGCCGCCCGCACCAGGACCGTCTCGATCGGGAGGCGCGGCACGTCGTTGATCTCGGCCACGATCTCGATGTCCCACGCCCCGTACTCCCGTCGCCCCGCTGCCAGCCCGAAGTGACCCGGAATCTCGCGCAGGTCCTTGGGCCCCCGCACGACCTCCGTGCCGAGCGACGCCGCCAGCGCCGTGGTGTCGCCCTCGCACAGCCCGGGGATGACGACGAGCTCGGGGTCGAAGTGCGTGGCCAGGTGCCGCGCGATCCACGACGTGGTCATGAGCGCGGCGACCGTGATGCCCAGGACCTCGACGTTCCAGGCAAAGGGCAGCTCCGCCTCGTCGAGGACGCGGCGCAGCTCGGGTGCGGCCAGCCGTCCGGTGACGAAGCTCACCCGTCGGGGCACGTGCGGCGGTGCGGCAGGCGGAACCTCGACGGGCATCAGGGCAGCGTGCGGGAGCGGCGGCGCGCCTGGAACATCAGCGCGGATCGCCGCCGCGGACGAAGGCGTTCGGCGTGCCCGTGAGGCCGGGGCCTGCGGGCCGCCACAGCACGACCTCCTCGAGACGACGCGCGAGCTCGAAGTCCTTGGGGGTCAGGCCGCCCGCGCTGTGCGTGCGGAGCTTCACGATGACACGGCCCCACGTCACCGACAGGTCGGGATGGTGATAGGCCGCCTCGGCCACGTAGCCGATCGCGTTGACGAGCATGAGCGTCGTCGGCCAGCCATCGGTCGTGAAGACGCGACGGATCCAGCCGTCCTGGAGGTACCAGCCTGGAAGCGCCGCCAGGGCCGCTTCCACCTCGGCGTCGGAGCACGTCGGTTCGCGTTCGGCCATCATCCCCACCTCCGGGCAAGCCGCGACGCCACGCGTGGCGCGCCCTCGCCTCTCACATCACGTCGCCGCCGCCGACCAGGATGGCCTGGCCGGTGACGAACGCCGCCGCCGGTGACGCCAGGTACACCGCGGCCGACGCCACGTCCTCGGCCGTGCCCCACCGGCCGAGCGGCACCGATGCCGCCACCGCGTCGTAGCGTCCGGCCTCGAGGCCGTCGGCAAACGCGGTGGCGATCCAGCCGGGCGCAAGCACGTTCACGCGGATGCGCGGCGCCACCGAGCGCGCCAGCGCCTTGCTGAACGCGAGCACGCCGCCCTTGACCGCCGCGAACATCTGCGGGTGCGACCCGGCCATCCCGCTCAGCACACGGTCCCAGCTCATGTTGATGATCGTGCCGCCCTCGCCACTGTGGCCCAGGCACTCCACCGCCACCCACGATGCCAGCACCGTGCCCCGCAGATCGACCGCCAGCAGCCGGTCCAGCTTCTCGAGATCGCTGCCAGCCCCTGCCGGGCCGGTCAGGATGTCGGCACCGGCGTTGTTCACCCACACCCGCAGGGGACCAAGGGCGTCGACGGCCTCCCGACCCGCTCGCTCGATGTCGGCGGGCACGGCGAGATCCATGCGGAGGGCAACGGCTCGCCGGCCCTGCGCCACGATACCGCGCTCGACCCCGCGCGCGCCCGCCTCGTTCA
>JABFRY010000121.1 GCA_013140955.1 Acidobacteriota bacterium | reverse complement strand
CGATCGGCCGCCTCGCGCGCCTCCGCACGCGACACCGCGGTGCCGCTCGCCGGCTGCGGAATCGCCAGGTCCCAGAGCAGCTGCGAGAAGCGCTGCCGGTCTTCGGCCAGGTCGATCGAGTCGGGCGCGGTCCCCAGGATGTCCACCCCGGCCTCCTGCAGGGCCAGGGCGAGCTTGAGCGGGGTCTGCCCGCCGAACTGCACGACGCAGGCGACGTCGCCCCCGGCGCTGCGTTCACGATCGACGATGGCCATCACATCCTCGAACGTCAGCGGCTCGAAGTAGAGACGGTCGGCGGTGTCGTAGTCGGTCGACACCGTTTCCGGATTGCAGTTGACCATCACCGTCTCGAAGCCTTCCTCGCGGAAGCCGAAGACGGCGTGGCAGCAGCAGTAGTCGAACTCGATACCCTGCCCGATGCGGTTCGGCCCGCTGCCGAGGATGATGACCTTCTTCCTGGCGGTGGGGTCGGCTTCGCACACCTGTTCGTAGGTCCCGTACAGGTAGGGCGTGAACGATTCGAACTCCGCCGCGCACGTGTCGATGCGCTTGAAGGCGGGCACCAGGCCCTCGGCCAGGCGGCGCTGGCGGACGAGTTCCTCGTCCACGCCGTTCACCGCCGCGATGTCCGCGTCGCTGAACCCGTTGCGCTTCAGCGTGCGGAGCAGGTCGCTCGACATCTCCCGCAGCTCCACCAGGCCGGCCATGTCGCGCAGCGACACGATGTCGGCGAACTGCTGCAGGAACCAGCGGTCGATGTGGGTGAGCTCGTTGATCGTGTCGATGCTCCACCCGCGGCGTAGGGCGCGGAACACGGCCCACATCCGACGGTCGCTCGGCACGACGAGCGCGGTGCGCAGCGCCGTCTCGTCCTCGGGCTCGTCGGGCAGCGGGGGGAACAGATCGCCCAGCCGCCCGAGTTCCAGCGAGCGCACGGCCTTGAGGAAGGCCTCCTTGAACGTGCGGCCGATGGCCATCGCCTCCCCCACCGACTTCATCTGCGTGGTGAGGGTGGGGTCGGCCTGGGGAAACTTCTCGAAGTTCCAGCGCGGGAACTTCACCACGATGTAGTCGATCGTCGGCTCGAACGACGCGGGCGTGAGGCGCGTGATGTCGTTGGGGATCTCGTCCAGGTGGTAGCCGAGCGCCAGCTTCGCCGCGATCTTCGCGATGGGAAAGCCGGTGGCCTTCGACGCCAGCGCAGACGACCGTGACACGCGCGGGTTCATCTCGATGGCCACGATGCGGCCGTCGTCCGGGTTGATGGCGAACTGGATGTTCGACCCGCCGGTCTCCACGCCCACGCGGCGGATGATGCGGCGCGCGATGTCGCGCATCCGCTGGTACTCCTTGTCGGTCAACGTCAGCGCCGGCGCCACCGTGATGGAGTCGCCGGTGTGCACGCCCATCGGGTCGATGTTCTCGATGGAGCAGATGACGACGAAGTTGTCGGCTGCGTCGCGCATCACCTCGAGCTCGAACTCCTTCCACCCGATGACGGACTCCTCCACGAGGATCTCGTGCACGGGGCTGAGCTCGAGACCGCGGCCGGCGACCTCGCGGAACTCGTCGATGTTGTAGGCGATGCCGCCCCCCACGCCGCCCAGCGTGAACGACGGCCGGATGATGGCGGGGAACCCGACCTCCTCCACCAGCGCCAGCGCCTCCTCGAGCGTCTTGGCCACCCCGCTGTGCGGCACCGCGACGTCGATGCCCTTCATCGCGTCGCGGAACAGCAGCCGGTCCTCGGCCACCTTGATGGCCTCGATGGACGCACCGATCAGCTTCACGCCGTACTTCTCGAGCACGCCGCGTTCGGCAAGCGCCACGGCCAGGTTGAGCGCGGTCTGGCCGCCCACGGTCGGCAGCACGGCGTCGGGGCGCTCCTTCTCGATGATGGCCTCGAGCATCTCCGGCGTGAGCGGCTCGACGTACGTGCGGTCGGCCAGTTCCGGGTCCGTCATGATCGTGGCCGGATTGCTGTTGACCAGGATCACCTCGAGCCCCTCGGCCCGGAGCGCCTTGCAGGCCTGCGTGCCGGAGTAGTCGAATTCGCAGGCCTGGCCGATCACGATCGGCCCGGACCCGATCACCAGCACGCGCGCAAGGTCGTCTCGTCGTGGCATGAGCTCGTCAGGGAAGGAGGCGGGTGGCGACGGTCATCGATCAGCGCCGCTCCATGGCTTCGAGGAACTGGCGGAACAGGTAGTCGGCGTCGTGCGGGCCCGGCGACGCCTCCGGGTGGTACTGCACCGAGAAGATCGGCTTGTCCACGTGGCGGAAGCCTTCGACGGTCCCGTCGTAGAGGTTCAGGTGCGTCACCGCGACGTTCGACGGCAGCGAGTCCGGATCCACGGCGAACCCGTGATTCTGCGAGGTGATCTCCACCTTGCCCGACTGCAGGTCCTTCACAGGGTGGTTGGCGCCGCGGTGCCCGAACTTCAGCTTGAACGTCCGACCGCCCATGGCCAGGCCGAGCACCTGGTGTCCGAGGCAGATGCCGAACACCGGCACCTCGGCGGCCACCAGCGTACGGACGTGTTCGACGGCGTAGGCCACGGCCGCCGGATCGCCGGGACCGTTGCTGAGGAACACGCCGTCGGGTTCGATGGCGAGCAGGTCGGCCGCGGGGGCCGAGGCCGGGAACACGTGCACGTCACATCCGTAGGCGTCCAGGCGGCGCAGGATGTTCCACTTGACCCCGAGGTCGTAGGCGGCCACGCGCAGGCGCCTGGAGGCGCGCCGCTCGGGCGCGATACCGAACGACTCCTGGTCGGCCGCGCCGGTCTGCGCCCGGTCCTGCCAGCGGTAGGGCTGCGCGCAGGTGACCTGCTGCACCAGGTCCGTCCCCTCCATCTTGGGGATGGCCCGCGCCCGGTCCACGAGCGCGGCGGGGTCGGGGTGCCCGGTGGCGATCACCCCGCGCATCACGCCTGCCGAGCGGAGCACGCGCGTCAGCGCGCGCGTGTCGATCTCGGCGATGGCGACGATCCCGTGCTTGAGCAGGTAATCCCGGAGCGTCCCGTCCGCACGCCAGTTGCTCGCGATCGGCGAGGCCTCGCGGACGATGAATCCCGCCACCCGGGGACTCTGCGACTCGGCATCGCCGCCAGCGACCCCGTAGTTGCCGATGAGCGGCGCGGTCATGGTGACGATCTGTCCGGCATAGGACGGATCGGTGAGGATTTCCTGGTACCCCGTCATGCTCGTGTTGAACACGACCTCGCCGCGGGCCTCGCCGGGCGCGCCGGCGGCCACGCCGCGATACCAGGTGCCATCTTCGAGCGCCAACACCGCGTTCATCGTGCTGTCATCACTCCCGCGGTCCGGCGCGCCTCGCGGCACGCAGACCACCTGGCCATGCGGGCGTTCCCTCGTTCACAGGCACCGTCAGCCCGTTTCGCCGCACACCACGGCCGCGAACGGGGGTCGGAACAACCGGTTCCGGGCGGCGGCTGAGCTCCAGTGCGGAAAGGACGGTGGTATCGAGGTGAGCGCACGCGGATTTGCGGGCGATCGTAGCACGCGAATTCTCGGCACAGCAATCGAACGTCGTGCCGCAGTGGCGGTCGCGGCCGCGAGTCCAGGCCGGCGACGTGTGCGCCGCGGGAGCGCCTGCGCGCGCCGCCTCGCCTTGACACTGCGTACGGCGCTCTGCGACAGTAGCGCCGGTGTTGTCCCAGCCCGGCCTCGGAGCCAGTGCCTCCCGTGTTCCCACCGACATCCGGCGTTTTCCCTGGGTTCGGCCACTGGTCTTCGACTACGCCTGCCGCTACGAGCGCCTCGCCGATTTCTACGCCGGCAACCCCGCTGACCCGGCGGCCTGGACCGCGGCCGTCGAGCGCGCGCGCGGCGTCGAACGGCCCCGGGAAGCCGTCGCTGACATGCTGCAGGCACAACAGGCCGCCCGTCAGGCACCGCCTGCGGCCATCGCAGCCGCCGATCGCCTGAGACGCCGCGACACCGTCGCCGTGGTCACCGGCCAGCAGGTCGGCCTGTTCGGCGGACCGTTCTTCACCCTGCTGAAGGCCCTGACGGCCCTGATGCTCGCCGAACGCCTCCGCACGCAGTTTTCGGTGCCGGCCGAGGCGGTCTTCTGGGCGCACGGCGAGGATCACGACTGGGAGGAAGTCCGGGGCTGTACGGTGCTCGACGCGGCGCTCGAACCGACGAGCGTGGCGCTCGGGCCTCTCCCCGGCTGCGGGGCACAGCCGGTTGGCCGCCTCGTGCTGGACGCATCCGTAGAGGTCGCGCTCGAGACGCTGGCTCACACGCTGCCTCGCACCGACTTCACCGCCGGGCTGATCGAGGATCTTCGCGCGGCCTATCGTCCGGGCACGGGGGTCGCCGACGCCTTCGCCCGCTGGATCGAACGCGTGCTCGGCCCGCGGGGACTCGTGGTGTACGACGGCAGTGACCCGGCCGCGAAGCCGCTGGCACGCCACCTCTTCGAGCAGGAGCTGGCCGCTGGCGACCGCACGGGCCGCCTGGCCACCGAGGCCGGTCGGGCGCTGACGGCCCAGGGTTATCACGCGCAGGTCGCGCCGCAGCCCGGCGCACTGGCCCTGTTCCACCTCAACGCCGACGGCCGGCAGCCGATCCAGATGGAAGGCGACGACTTCCGGATTGGCGAGCGCGTGGAGTCGCGTGCCGCGCTGCTCGAACTGGCCAGCCGCGCCCCTGAGGAATTCAGCCCGAGCGTGCTGTTGCGCTCCGTGATGCAGGACACGATCTTCCCCACCGTCTGCTACGTGGGCGGGCCTGGCGAGCTGGCCTACTTCGGCCAGCTCCGGGGCGTGTACGAGGCGTTCGGCGTGCCCATGCCCCTGGTGGTGCAGCGCATCAGCGCGACGCTGCTCGATGCGAACGCCATGCGGTTTCTCTCCCGCCAGGAACTGCCGCTCGAGGCCCTGCGCGATCAGGACGAGTCGGCCCTCAATGCGTTGCTCCGGGCACAGCTGCCCGCGGCCGTGGACGACTCGCTCGACAGCGCGATCCGCGCCGTGGAGGAGCGCATGGCGGAGGTGGCGTCGGCCGTCACCACCATCGATTCCACGCTGGAAGGCGCGGCCCGCTCCACGCTCGGTCGCATGCAGGACGACCTGAAGAAGCTGCAGGCCAAGATCATCCAGGCGGCCAAGCGCAAGGACGACACGCTGCGGCGCCAGTTCCACCATGCCCGCGCCCAGGCCTTCCCCGCCGGACATCCGCAGGAGCGCGAGGTGGGGTTCGTCTACTTCCTGAACCGCTACGGACCCGGACTGGTGGATCGGCTCGCCGACGAACTCGCGCCCGACATGGGCACCCACTGGGTGCTCACCATCTGAGGCCGGCGCGCCGCGCACCCGCGATGCCATCCCACGGCTGACAGCGGTTCTATAATCCCCGCATGAACCAGGAGGTCTTCGCGGCGCTGGCCGAGGCCCTGCAGCGGGGAGAGGGCGTGGCACTGGTCACCATCGTCTCCTCCAACGGTTCGACGCCCCAGCGCGTCGGCGCCAAGATGCTCGTCTATGCGGACGGGCGGACGGTCGGGACCATCGGCGGCGGCTGCTACGAGAACGACGCCTTCTGGAAGGCGCGCGAAGCCATTGGATCCCGGCAGCCGGCCCGGTTCACCTACGAACTCTCGGACGACTTCGCCGAGGAGAGCGGCCTGATCTGCGGAGGCCAGATGGAGGTCTTCATCGAGCCCGTCGAGCCGGCGCCCGAGGTGTACGTCTTCGGCGCCGGACACGTGGGCCAGTGCCTGGCCCGGATGGCGCACGAGGCCGGCTTCCGCGTCCACCTGGTGGACGACCGCGAGAAGTTCGCCGACCCCAGCCTCTTTCCCGAGGGCGTCGAGGTCATCGTGGAGGACATCCCGGGCTGGCTCCAGACGCGGACCCTGCCACCGGGCGCCTACGCGGTCATCGTGACGCGCGGACACCGCCACGACCTCGATGCCCTGCGCGCCCTTGCCCCCGCGGGTCTCCGCTACGTGGGCTTGATTGGCAGCCGTGCCAAGGTCCGGCGGATCTACGACGCCCTGCTCGCGGAGGGACTTGCGGCCGAGGCCCTGGCGGCGGTGCACGCGCCGATCGGCCTCGACATCGGCGCGGTCACCCCGCAGGAGATCGCGGTCAGCATCCTCGCCGAGCTCATCGCCGTCCGCCACGGCAAGCTGGCCGGCCCCGGCGCCGCGGCCGCGAGCCTGCGATGGGACGGCGCCGTCCGCGCCTGAGCGACGGCCCCCGAAGGGGCGGGTGGGCTATAATCCTTCGAGGTCCGCAGGTGTAAGCGGCTGACAGGCAATGGTTTCCATCACCCTTTCCGAACGATCGCGGCGGCTGCTCGCGAGCCTGGTTCGCGAGTACATCGTGACCGGCGAACCGGTGTCGTCGCAGGTGCTCGTACGGACCAGCGGGTTGAACGTGTCGTCGGCGACGGTCCGCAACGCCCTGGTCCAGCTGGAGCACGAGGGCTACCTGAGCCAGCCGCATACCTCGGCGGGCCGCATCCCCACCGACCGGGGGTATCGGGTGTTCGTGGACCTGCTGCTCGACGGGCGTCGGCCGGTGCGGCCGCCAGCCGGTGTCGAAAGCCAGCTGCGCGAACAGGTCAGCCGTCCGGCCCTGATGGAAGACGTCCTCGCCAGCGCGTCCCACGTGGTCTCGCGGGCGGCACGGTCGGTGGGTTTCGCCCTGGCCGCCGAGCAGGTGTCGTACCTGCAGCGCATCGACTTCGTGCCGCTCGGCGGGACGCGGGTGCTGGTGGTCGTCGCCTCGCGGGGCAATCAGGTGACGCAGAAGGTCATCGACACCGGCGAAGAGCTGAGCCCCGATGTCCTCATCCAGGCCGCCAACTACATCACGACCGAGTTCAGCGGGCTGCCGCTCATGGCGGTGCGCGATGCGGTGCGCACCCGCCTGCAGCGCGAGCGGACGCTCTACGACGAACTCCTCGGCCGTGCGCTCCGGCTCGCACAGACCACCCTCGACGCGCTGCCGAAGCAGCAGCCGTTCTTCGTCGAGGGCGCGGCGTCGCTGCTGCACGGGGTGCCCGAGTCCGACATCTCGCGCGAGACGCTCCGGGCGCTGCTCGAGATGATGGAAGAGAAGGAGCGGCTCGTCCGCCTGCTCAACGAGTACATCGACGGGCCGGGATTGACGGTCATCATCGGCCACGAGCACACCGCACCGGACCTGCGGTCGCTCAGCCTCGTCGCGTCGACCGTGGTCGACGGTGACACGGTGCGCACGGTGGGCGTCATCGGTCCGATGCGCATGCACTATTCACGGGCCATTTCCCTCGTCGACGGCACCACGCAGGTCGTGTCGCGGGTGCTGCGAACCGGAGACTGACCGTCCGCGCGGTGGTCCCGTCCGGGACCGTCGCCCATGGGTCGCGTCGGCCCACACCGATGAACCAGGAGTCGCACCCGAGGACCATGTCCGACAACGCTGCCAACGATCCCGAATCGCCCACCACCCCACCCGGTGACCCCGTGCACCCCGCGCCGTCCGGCGACGCGGCCGTGGAGGAGTGGCGCCGCGAAAAGGCCGCCCTCCAGGACCGGCTGCTGCGCACGGCCGCCGAATTCGACAACTACCGGAAGCGCATCGAGCGGGAGCGCCGGGAACATGCGGACACCGCCACGACGGACCTGCTGCTCGACGTGCTGCTGGTGATGGACGACTTCGAGCGCGCCCTCCAGGCGCCGGCCGGTGCCGATGCGGACGCTTACCGGAAGGGTCTCGACCTGATTCACCGCCAGATGGCCGACCTGCTGCGCAAGCGCGGGGTCACGCCCATCGAGGCCCTGGGCGCCGACTTCGACCCCCGGTTCCACCAGGCGGTGGCACAGGAGCCGGTGGACGGGCGCCGGAATGGCGAAGTGGTCGAAGAGCTGCGGAGGGGCTACATGCTCGGCGACCGGCTCCTGCGCGCCACGATGGTGAAGGTGGCGACGACGTGAGCCGACGCGACTACTACGAGGTGCTCGGCGTCGAGCGTACGGCGGCCGACCAGGAGATCAAGAGCGCCTACCGGAAGCTCGCGCTCAAGTACCATCCCGACCGCAACCAGGGGGATGCCGAGGCCGAGGAACGGTTCAAGGAGGCCGCGGAGGCGTACGCCGTCCTCGCCGACGGCGACAAGCGGCGCGCCTACGATCGCTTCGGCCATGCGGGGGTCGGCGCGGCCGCGCAGGGAGGCTTCGACCCGTCGGTCTTCACCGGCTTCGAGGACATCTTCGGCGGCTTGGGCGACGTGTTCGGCTTCGGCGACGTCTTCGGTGCGGGACGGGCCCGGGGCACCCAGCGCGGAGCGGATCTGCGGTACGACCTCGAAATCTCCTTCGAGGAATCGGCGACCGGCGCCGAGACGACGATCCAGATTCCCCGCGAGGAAACCTGCGCCACCTGTGGCGGCAACGGGGCGGCCGCCGGCTCGAAACCCGCGGCCTGTCCGCAGTGCCAGGGCCGCGGGCAGCTGCGCTACCAGCAGGGCTTTTTCACGGTGGCCCGGACGTGCGGACAGTGCCGCGGCACGGGCCAGATCATCGCCAAGCCCTGCGCCACCTGTCGCGGAATGGGTCGCACCGAGCGGGAGCGCAAGCTCACGGTGAAGATCCCGCCCGGCATCTCCGGGGGACAGCGCCTCCGCCTGACCGGCGAAGGCGAAGCGGGACGCGGCGGCGGCCCTCCCGGCGACCTGTATGTGGTGGTGCACGTGCAGGAGCACGCGTTCTTCCACCGCGACGGCAACGACCTGCACTGCGACATCCCGGTGAGCTTCCCCACCATGGCCCTGGGCGGCGAGATCATCGTCCCCACGCTCGACGGCCGGGAGCCCTTCACCGTGCCCGACGGCACGCAGAGCGGCACGGCGTTCCGCATCAAGGGTCGCGGTATGCCGGACGTGTCGGGACGCGGCAAGGGCGACCTCATCGTCACGGTGCGGATGGTGACCCCCAAGAAGCTGTCGCGCGAGCAGCGCAAGCTCGTCGAGCAGCTCGCCGAGTCGCTCCCGACCGAGGCCTTCGAGCCCACGCTCCGCGAGGAGCACGACAAGGGCATCTTCGAGCGCGTCAAGGACATCTTCGGCTGACCATGCGTACGTGGCCGGCACTGGAAATCACGCTGCCGGCCGCCCAGGCACGTCCCGCGACCGGCGGCCTCCCGGACGACGGGGGGGACGAGGAGGGCGCGGGCCTGGTCATGGCGGCCCTGGCCGACTTCGACGTGTCGGCCGTGTCCGAGGAAGGTCCCCGGACGTGGCGGGCCTTCTTCCACGCCAGCGCCGAGCGCGACCGCGCGCTCCTGGCACTGCCCGCACAGGTGATGGGCCTGGCCGCGCGCGCGGTGGACGTGCCCGACGACGATTGGGCCGCACGCTCGCAGGCCAGCCTGCGTGCGGTGCGGGTCGGCCGTATCG
>JABFRY010000086.1 GCA_013140955.1 Acidobacteriota bacterium | reverse complement strand
ACACCGAGCAGCAGGCCCATGCCGAGTTCGGCCAGCTTCCGCTCGTCGAGCACCTCGGCGAGCAGGTCGGTGTCGCGGGCCACCTCGAGCGCGCGGGCGGCGAGCAGTCGCGGCGTGAGCCGGTTGCCGGGCTCGTTGGCCATCGAGCGGGCAATGTTCGAGCACTCTCCGAGCACCAGGCCCCGGTCGAGGGCGGCGTCGAGGCCCGCCACCGAGGCGTCGGCCAGGTGCAGCTGGCACGACTCGATCCAGGCGGTCGGAGGCTCATCCGTCTTGTACGTGGCGGGCTCGAAATTGCCGAGCGTCACGCCTTCGGTCGCGGCCTGCACCAGATCCGCCAGCGGCAGCGCCGGCAGACCCTGGAGGCTCACCACCAGGCGGGCCAGGCGTCGCCGGCGTGCCGTCAGCGCGGCGGCGGTGGCCGCCCGCCGCGTGGTGGTGGTCGAGTACTCCCCACGCGGACCGACGCCGAGGACGACGAGGAGCCGCCCTGCGAACTCGCCGAGGAGCGGCGTGACGAAGCAGCTGCAGTGCTTCCCTGTGATCTCGCCCCGGGCCATGGCGCGCGTCACCTCGCCGCCGGTGGCCGCGTCCAGCGCTGACTGATCGGCAGGGTTCTCCCCCTCGAACACCTGGACCGCGATGAGGTCGGCCTCCAGCCCGAACGGGGCCAGTGCGGTCACGGTGACCGCTGGAGTCCTGTGGTCTGTGGCCATGAACGATATCTCCTCGTGCGGGCATTCCGGGTCGTGCCCGCCGACCCCGGGGCCAGGGTCTCACGGTGCGGCTGGTGGCGCAGTGCTGCCGGCTGCACCTTGTTCGGGCGCTGGTCTTGACCGTAGAATCAGCTCGCCTGCTGTGTAGTGAAAGCTCCTATGACACCTGCTCGACGTGCGTGGTGCGCGGCGCTCGCGTTCCTGACTCTCACGCTGCCTGTCGTGCAGGCGCAGGGGGGGCAACGGGAGGCCGACGAGAGGAAACCAAGTCTATCACTGCGCGCGAACCCGCCCGTGGGCCTTTCGCCGCTGCGGGTCCGCACCGTGGCCGAGATCCGCGGTGGCGCCGACGACTACGCCGAGTTCTATTGCGTCTCCGTCGAGTGGGACTGGGGCGACGGCACGGTATCGGAGAACGCTGAAGACTGCGAGCCCTATGTCGCGGGCACGAGCGAGATCCGCCGCCGGTTCAGCGCTGAGCACGTATACCGGCAGTCCGGCAACTTCCGCGTCTACATCCGGCTGAAGCAGAAGAACCGGGTCGTGGCCGCGGCCAATGCCCAGCTCCAGATCCGGCCCGGTGCCCGCGACGCCTTCTGAGCGCGGCGTGCGCGCCCGGGCGCTGCGGTAGAATGCGCGTCTTGTCCACAGAATCCCCGCTGTCGGTCGACGCGATCATGGCGGAGCTGCACATCCGCGTCCGTGAGCGCATCCGCGCCGACCTGCTCCGGCGCGGGGGCACCCGCGATTTCGAAGACCCGCGCCTCTTCTCGGAGGTCGAGGATCTGCTGAGTCGGGCGGTGGAGCCGGGCGAGCCCCGGGAGCTGCTGCTCCCCCACCTGCTGGGCGATCCCGCCGCGTGGCGGCTGCGAACGGCGCTCACCTATCAATCGCACCGCACGCCCCTCGGCGCGCGGTTGATCATCGGCCTCAAGCGGCGGCTCCTGATGCCCGCCTTCCGCTGGCTCTTCGAATACAGCCGCGACAACTTCGAGCGGCAGCAGCGACTCAACGTCGTCCTGATGACGTGCGTCGAAGAGCTGGCGCTCGAGCTGGCCCGCCTGCGTCTGGACACCACACCGGCGTCCGTGCCGGACACGACCTCCGCCGACCGGCCGTGAAACTCGCGTGCGTGGTCCAGCGGTACGGCGCCGACATCGCGGGGGGCTCCGAGGCGCACTGCCGCGAGGTGGCCGAACGCCTGGCCGCGCGACACGACGTGACGGTGCTCACCACATGTGCACGCGACTATGTCACCTGGCAGAACGCGCTTCCGCCCGGCGTGACGCGCGAGCGTGGCGTGATCGTGCACCGATTTCCCGTGGCCCGTCCGCGCGACCTGAAGCGCTTCGCCGACCTGAGCGACGAGGTCTTCGCCGGTCCCACCCCCGAGGAGCGGCAGGAGGAGTGGTTTCGGCAGAACGGCCCTGACTGCCCGGGGCTGCTCGAGCATCTCGGCCGGAGCGGTGGCGAGTACGACCTGGTGCTCTTCTGGACGTACCGCTACGCGCCCTCCTATTTCGGCTCGCCGCTCGTGTCGGACCGGGCGGTGCTCGTGCCGACGGCCGAACACGATCCCGCCATCGACCTCACCGTGCTGCGCGACTACTTTCCCCGGGCCGCCGGCTATCTCTTCATGACACCCGAGGAAGAGGCGCTCGTGGGGCAGCGTGCCGGGCGACCGCTCCAGCCGTCGTCGGTGGTGGGCATCGGGCTCGAGCCTGCCGCCCCCTGCCCCGACGCCGACCGGGTGCGTGCAGAGCACGGCATCGCGGAGCCGTACGTGCTGTATCTCGGGCGGGTCGATCGCAACAAGGGGTGCGAGACCCTGCTCGACTACTTCATCGCACAGGCGGACGGGCTGCCCGCCACGCTCGTGCTCGCCGGACCGTCGGCGCTGGTCGTGCCGCAGCACCCGCGCATCCGCGCCCTGGGGTACGTGAGCCACACGCTGCGCGACGCGCTGCTTGCCGGCGCGCGGGCGCTCGTCGTGCCGTCTCCGTACGAGAGCCTCAGCATCGTGCTGCTCGAAGCCTGGAACCGCGGCGTCCCGGCGCTCGTGAACGCACGCTGCGACGTGCTCGCGGGACAGGCGCGCCGCGCCAACGGCGGGCTCTACTACCGCTCGCCCGCCGAATTCGGCGAGGCGCTGCGCTTCCTGCTCGACGACACGGCCGCGCGGGACACGCTCGGACGCCAAGGCCGGGCGTACGTGGACCGCGAGTACCGCTGGCCCATCGTCCTCGATGCGATCGAGGA
>JABFRY010000433.1 GCA_013140955.1 Acidobacteriota bacterium | reverse complement strand
CGGCGTTGTCGGTGGACAGGGAGAGCCCGGGCAGGAAGACCGGCAAGCCGCGGCGGCCGTGCGCACGGGAGGATGCAGATGCGTACGTTCACCGACTATCTCTGGTTCACGACCGCGGAGCGGCAGCAGTTCGTCCGCATCACCGACGAGGTGTCCGACATCGTCGCGCGCAGCGGCGTGCACGACGGCATGGCGCTCGTGTCGGCCATGCACATCACCTCGGGCGTGTTCGTGAACGACTGGGAAGACGGCCTGATCCACGACTTCCAGGTCTGGCTCGAGACGCTCGCACCCGCGGGCCGTCCCTATCGCCATCACCAGACCGGCGAGGACAACGCGGACGCCCACCTCAAACGGACGATCATGGGACACCAGGTGCTGCTGCCCGTCACCGGAGGCGCCCTGGACCTCGGTCCGTGGGAGCAGGTGTTCTACGCGGAGTTCGACGGCTGTCGCCGCAAGCGGGTCGTGGTGAAGGTGATGGGAGCCGGTGCGTGACGGGTGCGGACAGGCCTGGCGACGGCAGCACATCGATCGACGCCGCTGAGCGACGCCGCTATCCGGTCCGCCCCGTCGTGGGGGTGGGCGCCGTCATCGTCGATGGCGGGCGTGTCGTGCTCGTGCGCCGGCGCTACGAGCCTCTCGCCGGTCACTGGAGTCTCCCGGGCGGCAAGCTGGAGCTGGGGGAGACACTCACGGACGGAATTGCCCGCGAGGTGTTCGAGGAGACCGGCCTGCTGGTCGACGTAGGACCCGTCGTGGAGGTCTTCGACCGCATCACGCGGGACGACGAGGGGCGCGTGCAGTATCACTTCGTGCTGGTGGACTTCCTGTGCCGCCGGCGCGGGGGTGTCCTGCTCGCGGGCTCGGATGTCGACGACGTGGCGCTGGCCGACCCTGCCGACCTCGAGGCCTTCGCGCTCTCACCCAAGGCGACCGAGGTCATCGTCGCCGCCCTGCGGCTGGTCGGCGCCGGTCTCCCCTGAGCCGGCGCTGGGGCCGCACCCGACGGAAACGTCGGAGCGTAAACGGCTCCGTCCCGGCGGGCGTAGCCATCAGGCAACGACGCGCACCCGGATGCCGGCCCCGTGCGTCGTGCCGGGCAGCCGACCTCAGACCCTATGGCCGATCTGGTCTTCTTCTACGGCACCCTCATGGCGCCCTTCAACCGGCGCGAGCGCCTGCACATCGATCCCAGCCTGACCTGGGTCGGGCACGGGCGCATTGCGGCGACGCTCTTCGACCTGGGCATCTATCCCGCCGCGGTCCCATCGGGCGAATACCTCGTGCGCGGCGAGGTGCACCGGATGGAGCATCCCGTCAAGGTGCTGCGCGCCCTCGACGAGCTGGAGGGATACAGGCCCAGCGAGCCGGAGAGCAGCCTGTATACCCGCGAACTCATCACGGTGGAGCTGGAATCCGGCGAGACCGTCACCGCCTGGGCGTACTTCTACAACGCGCCCCTCGGCCGGGCCGAGCGCATCCCTTCTGGGGACTACCTGGAATACCTGAAGATCCGCTGACGTTCCGGGAGCGCGCGCCAGCCGCACGTGTAGCGGTTGACGACGCGTGTGCCCCTGACGGGGCTCGTGCGGGGGCAGGTCAGTTCATCAGCGATGCGGCCCGGGGCAGGGAGAGCGACTCGAACTCGCTGCTGTCGTCCGGCTCGGCCTGCTCGCCGCCCGGTTCGTCCTCGGTGGTGTAGGTCAGCACGGGAATCGTCCGCGTCTCCGGATCGAGCTTCAGCATGGTCAGGAGCTGGAAGCCGTCGGGCACCTCGAACCGCGCGCACAGCACGACCAGGTCGGGCTTCACGATCCTGATCTGCGAATAGGCTCTGCTGCTCGATTCCACGAACACCATGTCGTACCGTCCCGACTCGAACAGCCCCTCGAGCAGACGGAGGATCTCGACGTTGCCGTCGACAACGACCACCTTCTGAACCGGTGCCTCCCGGAGCGCTCGGTACGTGACCATGAGGTCATTCACGTCTACATGAATCGTGCCACGGCTGTGGCGCTCTCGCCCCACGCGGATACCCCGCACGAGCTGCCTCGCGCCGGAGCGCCGCGTGCGCGGAATGGGACGGACTGCCCGCGCCAGGCCATGGGACTGCGCGCAGGGCGGGGTGGCTGCCGGCCCCGGTCACGCGTGCCGTGTGGGGCGGAACGGTGACAGCGGCGAGCGGTGTGCGGCGCCCTTGTGCGGATGCGCACGCCGAAAGGCCTCGCGGATGGTGACCAAAGACACCGAAAGGCCAGACCGCCGGGCGCGCCGCTCGAAACGTGAGGTGGGAGGAGACCCGTGAACGGCCGGGATGGCAGGGGGAGGGACGGGGCAGGAGAGAACCGGCAGGAACGGCGTACCGTTCCTGCCGGTCGGGCGATCAGAACTGGTACTTCACCATGAAGTATGCGCGCGTGCCCTCGTTGAAGAGGTCGGGCGTGCCGTAGCGCGGGTCGTAGGCGTTCTGCCCGTCGGGCGTCGCCTGGATCAGCGCGTTGACGTCATAGCCCTGCGACAGGTCGACGTCATGCAGGTCGATGTACGCCGACGACCGATCCGGGATGATGCCGCCCTTGTTGAGGAAGTTGTAGAGGTGCCGGGTCGTCTTCTGGTTGAAGAGATTCAGCACCGTGAGTTCGAAGCGGAGACTCTTCCCGCTGGCCATCTGCAGGTCGTGCGACACGAGCAGGTCGGTCTGCGTGAGTGCCGGGGTCCGTCCCATGTCACCACGGCCGAACACGAACAGGTCCGCGCTGTTGGTCGAGGTGACGTAGGTGGAGATCGGCGTGCCGCTCGCGGCGTAGAGGAACGCGCCGACCTGGGTGTTGTACGGCAGGTCGTACGCCCCGTAGAGCTTCAGGACGTGCGGACGGTCCGTGGCGAGCCGCCCACGCACGTCGAGATTGCCCCGCGAGTCCCAGAGCAGTTCATCGAGGTCCCAGGCGCGGTTCACGTTGCCGCCCGGGCGTGCGACGCTGCTGGACTGCTGCTGGGCCGTGGACGAACCGCCGCCGCTCGTGGGGGTCGTGACCTCATCGGAGGAGGCGAGGCCGGCGTAGTTGCCGTAGAGACGGCTGAGCGTGTAGTTGGCGCTGAAGAACCAGCCGTCCGCGAACCGGCGGTTGTAGCCCAGCTCGAGCGCGTCGTACTGGCGCTTCGGCCGGGGCGTGGCGAATCCGGCCGGCGTGGCGCCCGTGGGGAACTGGAACGCCGTGTCCCCGAGACCCGGGTTGCCGATGAGATAGCCCTCGTCGCCCTGCGCGTTCAGGAAGCCGATGTCCTCGATCGTCTCGAGCAGCTCGTTGTGGATGTAGTGCAGGGTGAACACGCTGTTCGTACCCAGCTGGTACTCCATGCCCGCGCTGGTGCTGGCCTGCTTCATCGGCTTGATGTTCGGGTCGATGCTCTCGTCGAACGAGGGCACCCGGCGATCGCGGCACGTGCCGGGATTGATCCAGAGATCGGAGCCCGGCATGTTGCCCAGGTTCAGGCTGCCCAGCTCCAGCGTCTCGAGGCCACGGTAGTAGATGCACCACGTCTCGGCGCCGAACGACCCGCGGGGCAGCTCGTACTTCGTCCAGTCGTAGTACAGACCCCAGCTGCCGAACACCTTCATCCGCCCATCTCCGAAGACGTCGTAGGCCGCCCCGAGGCGCGGCGCCAGCTTGTCGGCGAAGGTGAAGTGGAAGGCGTTCTCGAGGAAGTCGGGACGGAAGGTCGGCACCTTCTCATCCTCGGTCCGGACACCCAGGTTGAGGGTCAGACGGTTGTTCACCGACCACTGGTCCTGGATATACAGCGACTGGATGTTGGCGCCGGCCTGGTTGGTGATGCGACGGTCGTTCACCTCGTAGTAGCCGTAGGTGCCGCGGCCCGTCTGGCCGCCGAACGTGAACGCACGATCCCAGAAGATGTTGACGTAGCCACCGGGGTAGGCCGACGAGATGTCGTTCACGGTGCGCTGGAAGCCGTAGCCCGCCTTCAGCGTGTGGAAGCCCGCGGCGCTGAACGCGTGGTTGTAGTCCACGTTGAAGCTGGACCGCTTCGTCGTGTCGAAATCCGTGATCTGCGCACGTGGCGTGTTCTGGAGTCCCGTGCCGCCCTGCAGTGCCGCGGGCAGCACCGCATTGAGGGGCGTTGTGGGGCTGCCGTAGGTGTATGCCGTGATCAGCGGAATGCCGGTGTCGGAGTAGCGATCGTGGAAATAGCCGCCCCGGAAGCTCAGGAACGAGTTGTTCGTGAGCGTGAGGTCCGCCAGGCCGCTGGTATTGATCTGGTTCTGCTCGTAGCCGCGATTGATGTTGCCCGCCAGACCCGACTGCGGGCGATTGATGGCGTTGGGAGTGGCGCCGTCGAGGGCCGAGAGCGTGCCGTCGGCCTTCGTGGGGGTCCACAACGTGGACAGGTTGGCCGTCAGGCGCTGCCTCGTGTAGGTGAGCTTGCCGAAGGCCTGCTGGCGCCAGATGTTGCGGTTGATGTCGCCGGTGGCGTCGGTGAACTCGTAGGTCCGGGTGCGGCTCTCGTTGCGAGGTGAGTAGGACCCGAAGAAGAACAGGCGATTCTGCACGATGGGACCACCGAGCGAGCCGCCGAACTCCTGCTGGCGGTTCCCGTCCTCGCGGTCCTGGACGAAGAAGGCCGTCTGCTCGGTCAGCGGATCCAGCACGAGCCGCCTGACCGGCGCCGCCGACAAAGCGCTGCCCTCGACATAGTAGTGGCCCTCGCCGCGGAACACGTTGCCGCCGCTCTTGGTCACCGCGCTCATCACGCCGCCGAGCGCGCCGCCGAACTCCGCGGCGATGCCGCTGGTCTTCACCTGGATTTCCTGCAGGTACTCGAACACGGTGTTCTGCCGCGACTGCCCGTTCACCAGCGAGTTGGTGACGATGCCGTCCACGGTGAACGCGTTCTCGGCGCCGCTGGCGCCGTTGACCTGGAGCCCGCCTTCGATCTCGCCCTGGTTCACCGACGGTGCGGTGAACGCGATGGACTGGAAGCTGCGGGTCTTCGGCAGACGGTCGAACTCTTCGGCCGACACGTTGTGGGCGATGAGCGTGCTCCGGTTGTCCACGAGCGGCACGGCCTCGCCGACGACCTGCACCGTCTCGGTGACGGCACCGACCTGCATCGGCGCATCGAGCGTGAAGGTCCTGCCGAGGAGCACCAGGATGTCGGGCCGTTCCACGCGCTGGAAGCCGGCGAGCTCGAAGGCCACGGTGTACCGGCCAGGGTTGAGGTCCTGGGCGATGTACATGCCATCACCATCGGTGACGTACGTGCGGACCTCCCCGGTCTGTGCGTTGGTGACCACGACGGTCACCCCGGGAACGGCCGCTCCCTGCTGGTCGGTGGCCTGTCCCGTCAGGGCGCCGAAGCGCTCCTGGGCGGCCACCGTACCCGTAAAGGTCAGTGCGATCGCCACGAGTAAGGCACCTATGCGTGAAGACATCTCCGGGCTCTCCTTGATGGGCAGTTTCGTGCGGTGCGGGGGGCGGTGATGGGCGCGACATTCCACGCGGCACACGCCACGCGCTCCCTTGGACGCGCTTCAGAAGACTAAATTCTGCCGACACGGCGATCATTAATGCAAGCATTCGGCAGTGAGGCGTGACGAGCGTCTCCTTTGGGCGCCAAAAGCGTCCGAACATGGGTGGGCGTCGTCGTGCTGCTGAGGCGCCCCACCCTGAGCGATCTGATGCACGTGCGTGCAGGGTGGTGTGCCCGGCCGGTCCCGGCTTCGACGTACAATCGCGCCGTGACCGTCGGAGCGGCAGAGCCCCGGGAAGGCGTGACCCGCTACGTGGACTTCAGCCGGGCCGAGTGGGCCGGCCTGAAGGCCGCCACCCCGCTGCCGCTGACCGAGCCGCAGTTGCGGGATCTCGTCGGCCTGAACGAACGGGTGTCCATCGACGAGGTGGCCGACGTGTACCTGCCGCTGTCCAGGCTGCTCAACCTGTACGTCGGCGCCACCCAGAGCCTTCACCGGGCGACGGAAACGTTCCTCGGCTCGACGGTCGAGGCCGTGCCGTACGTGATCGGCATCGCCGGCAGCGTCGCGGTGGGCAAGAGCACCACGTCCCGCATTCTCCAGGCCCTCCTGTCGCGCTGGCCCAGTCATCCCCGGGTTGCGCTGGTGACCACCGACGGGTTCCTGCTGCCGCAGCGGGTGCTCGAGTCACGCGGCCTGGCCCACAGGAAGGGCTTTCCGGAGAGCTACGATCTGCGCCGGCTCGTGCGCTTCGTCGCCGACCTCAAGGCGGGGCTCCCCGAGGTGTCCGCGCCGGTCTATTCCCACCTGGTCTACGACGTCGTGCCGGGCGAACACCAGATCGTGCGCCGCCCCGACATCGTGCTGGTGGAGGGGCTGAACGTGCTGCAGACGGGCAGCGGGCGGGCGGGCCGGCCGCTGCCCATGTTCGTCTCCGACTTCTTCGACTTCTCGATCTACGTGGATGCGGCGGAGGCGGATATCGAGCAGTGGTACACGGAGCGGTTCCTGAAGTTGCGCGAAACCGTGTTCAGGAACCCCTCGTCCTACTTCCATCGCTATGCCGCGTTGTCGGGAGAGCAGGCAGCGGAGACCGCCCGCGACATCTGGCACGGCATCAATCTCGTGAACCTCCGTCAGAACATCCTCCCGACGCGTGAGCGCGCCCGCCTCGTGCTCGAGAAGGGGCGCGACCACGCCGTCCGCCGGATCCGGCTGAAGAAGCACTGACCCTGAACGCTTTCGCTACAGTCCGTGTCGGCTCGCACGACAGTCTGGATAGTGGCTGCATCCCTCCCGCCCCCGTGTCATGCGCCGTCTGCGGGGCGTGTCGTGGTACGTGGGTTGCTCGGCCAAGCAGCGACGCGCGGGTTCACCAGCAGCACTCCGTGGAGGTACGAGACATGTCGGCCCAGCCTCATCTCCGGGAAGACGTTCTGCAACGGGTGCAGGGGGAGTATCGCGAGATGCCGGGTCTGCGCCTGACGGCCGCTCAGGCCCGCCGGCTGTGGGGCATCGACCGGATCGACTGCGACGCGCTGCTGGACGCGCTGGTGGATGCGGGTTTCCTGGTCAGGACCAGGGACGGCGTGTTCGCGCGGCCCGACTAGCGCGATGCTCGGATCGGTGCAGCACTCCGGCCCGGTCCGACGTGCGTCAGACCCTGCCGCGCAGCCAGTCCGCCAGCGCCGAGAAGGCCAGGCCGCGGTGGGCCACCGAGAGTTTCTCGGCCGCCGACACCTCAGCCAGCGTCCGGCCGAACGGCGGGTAGAAGAAGATGGGGTCGTAGCCGAAGCCGCCGATGCCTCGCGCCTCGGCAGCGATCAGCCCCTCGATGGTACCCGTCGTCTCGAAGCGCACCTCGCCGTCCTGGACGACCGAGAGGGCGCAGACGAAGCGCGCCTGCCGCGCGTGCTCCGGCACCTCGGCCAGGCGGCGCTGAATCTCGGCGAATCGTGCAGGGTACGACGCCCCTGGCCCGAGGAACCGCGCCGACCGCACGCCCGGCTCGCCCCCCAGCGCGTCGATTTCCAGACCCGAGTCCTCCGCGACCGTGAGGTGGGACGTGAGAGCCCCGTAATACAGGGCCTTGATCCGGGCGTTCTCCGCGAACGTCAGCCCGGATTCTTCTGGTTCGGGGACCCTCGGCGCGGCCTCGAGGGTGCGAAGGTCGACGGCCGCGCCCGCCAGCACCGCCCGGATCTCCCTGAGCTTGTCGGCGTTGGTCGTGGCGACCAGCAGCGGCGTCACTTGCCCAGGATGTCTCCGACCAGCCCGCGCTGCAGCGCGATGAGCTGCCGGATGCCGGTGTCGCCCAGGTCGAGGAGGCGGTTGAGGGCCTCGCGGCCGAAGGGCAGGGCCTCGGCCGTCCCCTGCAGCTCGATGTACTGGCCGCCGCCGGTCTTCACGATGTTCATGTCCACATCGGCGCGCGAGTCTTCCACGTAGGCCAGGTCGAGGAGCGGCTCGCCCGACACGATGCCGACACTCGTCGCGGCCACGTAGTCCTGCACCGGCATGGTGCGCAGCACATCCCGTCGACGCATGTGCTGCAGGGCCAGCACCAGCGCCACGAACGCGCCCGTGATCGACGCCGTGCGTGTGCCACCGTCCGCCTGGATGACGTCGCAGTCGAGCGTGATCGTCCGCTCGCCCAGCTCCTCGAGCCGGGTGACCGCCCGGAGCGACCGTCCGATGAGGCGCTGAATCTCCTGTGTGCGCCCACCGACGCGACCGGAGGCCGCCTCGCGCTGGGTGCGCGTGGTCGTCGCCCGTGGCAGCATGCCGTACTCGGCGGTCACCCATCCCTTGCCCGTATTGCGGCGGAACGGCGGCACGCGGTCCTCGACGCTGGCGCTGCAGATCACCTTGGTCTGCCCCGATTCGATGAGCACCGAGCCTTCGGCGTGCACCAGGTAGTTGGGCGTGATACGGGTGGGGCGGAGCTGTTCCGGAAGCCGGCTGTCTGCGCGCATGCGATCAGTCTATTAGCTTTCACCACGCACGAGGGACAGATCCTGTGGCAGCGGACGACGAAGATCGACGTGGCCCGCAAGGGTATCGACTTCCTGTCCTTCGATCAGGATCTGCACGCGACGCACCGCCGGCAGATTCGTGGTCACCACGTTCACCAGGGCGGCCACCGTGAGCAGTTCGCCCAGCGAGCCGCCGGGATGCCCGGTCGAGACGTCCGCGCTCAGGTCGACGAAGGCATCGCCGCGTGCCGTCACGTAGAAGGCGCGAAGTGCCGTGCCTGCGGGGATCGGCGAACGCTGCGGGTCCGGGGGCGCGGCCAGCTGGGCCCAGACGAGTTCGCGCCCTTGTGCGGCGAGCCCCCCTTCCGCCAGCGGCACGTCCTGGCGGACCGCGACGAGCTGAGCGCCGTCCTCGGCCAGGTAGTACAGCGTGGCGGTGATGTGGCCGACCGGTTCCGGCGACTCTGCGGGAGCCGGCGTCGCGACATCCGCCGACGAGACGCTCGGCTGCGCCGGGCGCGCGTTCCACCACCAGAGCACGCCGAGGCCCGCGACCGCGACGAGAAGACCGGTGACGAGCAGCAGGCGGCGTGTCATCGGTCGTCTCCCGTTCCGGCATCAGGGCGATAGCGCACGAGGGTGGCGGCAATGGCCTGCGCCACGGCCGCCTGATACGACTCGCTGGCGAGTGCTCCCGCCTGGTCGGCATTGGAGAGATATCCCAGCTCCACGAGCACCGACGGCATGGCGGCACCGGTCAGCACGTGCAGGGGCGCGGTCTGCACCGGTTGATCGCTCGTCGAGACACGCGTGCCCAGTTCCTCGGCCAGCACCGCCGCGAGGATCGCCGAGTCCGACTGTCGTCCGGCCTGGGCCAGGTCGGACCGCAGGAACTCGAGCCGTCGCGTGCCGCCGCCCACCAGCGGCAGCACGGCCGGCGGGCCCAGGGTGGCGGCACGCGAC